>CAMFKK010000030.1 GCA_945957225.1 uncultured Sphingobacteriia bacterium
CGAGATAGGCTCCGGTCTCGTGGGCTCGGAGATGTGTATAAGAGACAGATGTGATTGTTCAAGTAAAAAATGGACCCTTGGATTTTCAACCAAGAGAGCCCTTTCATCCACTCTTTGGTGCTATGCCCAAAACTCCTTTGATGATGGAGTTTCAGCTAACACAGGAATACTTGGGTCAGGCTACACATTTAGTATATGAAGCACCCTTGATGACAGAAGTGTTGGATGCAGATACCTATGCCAATGGAGCGGGATCAACCGTTACCAAAGTGGTCAATGGTTCATTAGGAAAATTTGACTTGAATGGCATGGCGGGTGTAGCCAATATTGGAGACGATAGAAATTGGACGGGGCATCCCTTTGCACAGGCCAATTGGTATGCGTATGGAAGACTGGCTTGGAATCCCTCACAGAATACCGATAGGATTGCAGAAGATTGGATTAAAATGAGTTGGAATACCGATTCCCAATTTGTGGCAAAGACCAAACAGATGATGATGGATTCTAGAAAGGTCTTGGTACAATATATGACCCCCTTGGGGCTACACCATATAATGGGAGACGGACACCATTATGGACCATCCCCTTGGTCAGATCGTTTGGGCAGGGCCGATTGGAATCCTGTCTACTACCATCGCGCGGACAGCGCTGGCATTGGTTTTGACAGAAGCAGCAAGGGCAGTAATGCACTGGAACAATGGGCACCAGAAATTAGAAAAATCTATGAAGACCCCAAGACCTGTCCAGAGGAATACTTGCTTTGGTTTCACCATGTGGCTTGGAATTTTAAAATGAAATCTGGCAAGACATTATGGGAGGAACTATGCGCCAATTATTATGCTGGCGTAGAAGCGGTGAGAAAAACGCAGCGGGTTTGGAACAAGCAAAAAGGCTTAGTAGATGAAGAGCGTTTTGAACAAGTGCGTCAATTATTATTGGTACAAGAACAGGAAGCCATTTGGTGGCGCAATGCCTGCTTACTGTATTTTGGAACTTTTTCTAAAATGCCTTTGCCCGCAGGTTATGAAGCACCTGATCATGATTTAAAATATTATCAATCACTCAAGTTTCCATTTGCACCAGGCAATGGAGGTAGTAATTAAAACCAAGACCATGTTAGAAAAAATTGCCCTGAGCAGTCTTGCGTGCAGTATGCTGATGATTGCTGCAGCACAAAGCAAAAAAAAGCAACCCATTTCACAACCCTTGGTATCGCATATTTATACGGCAGACCCATCGGCACATGTATTTAATGGTAGGATTTATATTTATCCATCGCATGATATTGAAGCGGGTGTTAAGGAAAATGATTTGGGTGATCATTTTGATATGCGAGACTATCATGTACTGAGCATGGACTCCATTGGTGGTAAGGTAACAGACCATGGTGTGGCATTGGATAAGAAAGATATTCCTTGGGCAGGTAGACAATTATGGGCCCCAGATGCGGCTTATAAAAATGGGGTTTATTATCTCTATTTTCCCATCAAAGACAAGCAAGATATTTTCCGCATTGGAGTAGCCACCTCTAAAAGTCCTACCGGTCCATTTAAGCCAGAACCCTTGCCCATAGAGGGTTCTTATAGCATTGACCCCTGTGTGTTTCAAGACCCTAGTGGCAAAGCCTATCTCTATTTTGGTGGCATTTGGGGTGGACAATTGCAACACTGGAATGGGGGCAAACATGACCCAACAGCGGCTTTGCGCAAACCTAATGAAACAGCCATTCTTCCAAGGGTGGCCGAGTTAAGCGCCAATATGAAATCTTTTAAAAGCCCTGCCAAAGAAGTACAGATTCTAGACAAGGATGGCAAGCCCTTTTTGGAATCCAATAATGACAAACGTTTTTTTGAAGCCGCATGGATGCACCAATATAAGGGCAAATATTATTTTTCCTATTCCACCGGTGACACGCATAATCTCTGTTATGCCATTGGCGATAGCCCCCTAGGGCCATTTACCTATCAAGGTATATTTCTAAAACCGGTGCAGGGTTGGACCAGCCACCATTCCATTGTGCAGATCAAGGATAAATGGTATTTGTTTTATCACGATACCCAATTATCTGGCAAAACACATTTGCGCAATGTAAAAGTGACAGAGCTGCACTATAATGCCGATGGAACTATTCAAACCATTGAAGCTTATCAATAAAGATTTCTGCGTAATTTGGAACTACTAAACTACGCTTATGAAATACGTTCTTGGCTTTTGGGCCGCTTGTTTTCTTTTTTTAAATACAAGAGCACAACCAACACAGAAGCCACCTTTACACGGTAAACACTGGATGGCTATCACGGGTAAACCTTTAGCAGCCACGGCTGGCTCCATGATTTTTCAACAAGGAGGTAATGCCGTTGATGCTGCTTGCGCCATGCTTGGAGCCACATGCACCATGTGGGATGTGTTGAGTTGGGGAGGAGAAACACAGGCTTTAATTTATCATCCAAAGACCAAGAAAGTTATTGCCATCAATGCCATGGGTGTAGCACCAACAGGAGCAACCGTAGAATTTTTCAAAAGCAAGGGTTATGCATTTCCTCCAGAATACGGACCACTAGCAGCCACCACACCTGGCACGGTAGGCGGACTCTGTTATATGTTGAGTGAATTTGGTACCATGAGTTTGAAACAGGTATTGCTACCTGCCATGCAATTGGCTGCTGGTTATCCCATAGACGCACAAACCGCTAATAGTATGGAGAGGGGTAAAGAGATGATCAAGGGATGGCCCTATTCCAAAGCCGTTTTTCTGACGCATCCCGGAGAAAAAAGAGAAGCACCAGAAGCGGGCGAAATTTTTGTACAAAAAGATTTGCTTGCCACACTTACCAAATTGGTAGAAGCAGAAACAGCCGCACTTAAGAATAAAAAAAGCCGTAAAGAAGCCATCATGGCGGCATATGACCGTTTTTACAAAGGCGATATTGCCAAAGAATTTGTGCGAGGCGCACAGGAACAAGGAGGCCTTATCACTTTAAAAGACTTGGCCAAATGGAAGCCGCGCGTAGAAGAACCCTTGCATGTAAATTACAAGGGAATTGAAGTGTACAAACTGGCACAGTGGACCCAAGGACCCATGCTCTTGCAGAGTTTGAATATGCTTGAAAATATAGACCTCAAATCCATGGGCTATAATAGCAAGCGCTATATTCATACACTGTATCAGACCATGAATATGACTTATGCGGACAGGGATTTTTATTATGGCGATCCCTATTTTCCTCCAGCAGAACCCATGCAAGGATTGTTGAGTAAGGAATACGCAAGACATAGGGCAAGCCAAATTAATCCTGATAAGAACAATGCATTTGCCGCACCTGGAGACCCTTATCCTTATGAAGGCAAGACCAATCCTTATATGAGTTTGTTGCAAAAAAGAGCGGCACTAACCGATACCAGTTTACAACAAGGATCTGCCATACCCAAACATGATCAAACATATTTGCAAAGCAATAACAGCGCAGATTTGGCCAAATTGTTAAGCAAGTCTTTCTATCCTTTTGCCAATGAAGAAGAAGCCTATCAAGACAGATTATGGCGTGGAACTACAACGGTAGAAGCAGCTGACACATCGGGCTGGGTGGTGTCCATTACCCCTAGCGGGGGATGGCTGCCAGCAACCATTGCCGGAAGAACTGGTGTGGGTATGAGTCAGCGGATGCAGAGCTTTGTTTTGGATAGCACCATTGATCCATTTAATGTGGTAGAACCAGGCAAAAGACCACGCGTAACCCTAACCCCAAGTTTGGCACTCAAAGAAGGCAAACCCTTTTTATGCTTTGGTGTACAGGGAGGCGATACACAGGATCAAAACCTTTTGCAGTTTTTCCTAAACATGGTAGAGTTTGGCATGACCGTACAACAAGCTACGGAAGCCGCCAATTTTAATACCAATCAACTCTGGTTATCACTGGGAGGTAGCAAACTCAAAGATCGTATACCCCGCGCCGGAAGTATTCTTTTACCCCGCAATGCAACAGAAGAACTCAAAACCAGTTTGAAAAAAATGGGCTATCAAATAACCCTTGGAGACCGCACCAGCGGCCCCATCAACGCCATTTATTTTGACTGGAAACACGGCAGTCTTTGGGGCGGAAGCTCTAACAATGGGGAGGACTATGGAATTGGGTGGTAAATGAAAGTGAAGAGGAAGAAAGTGAAGAGATAAAAGTGAAGAGATAAAAGTGAAAAGTGAAGAGTGAAGAGTGAAGAGTGAAGAGTGAAGAGTGAAGAGTGACCCACCCCGCCCTTCGGGCACCCCTCCCACATGTGGTAGGGGAATTTAGAGGAGTGAAGAAAATTGCTGACTCAAATATGATTAACCATCATGAATCAGTTTAGGAAAATTGATAGTCAATTAAAGGCCATAGCCAAAGAAATTGGAGCTACTTTAGAAACTACTGAAGGAGGACATTCCATTAATGCTGTTGAAGTGCCAAAAGACAAACTAGCCATTAGACAAATTCAATGGGTAGATGGACCAATTGGAAAAGCCATTATCATCAATCAAAATTTTGAAAACGGCAATTTTGATCTACCCAATTGGGATTTTTTCAACATTGCTTGGCTACAGGAAGGAAAAACCCCTGCAAAGGGAAGACCGTTTTGGAAAAAGAATCTTTTGACCAATATTGAATTCAAAAAAATTGAAACCAATATAGATCAGCTATTAAAACAGTCATTGGATAATTTAAAATCAATCAAGAAAACGGATCTTAAGTGTAGATAATTATTATAAAAGACCCTAGACTTCCCTAGACTTCCCTAAGACTAAATAAGCTACTATTTCAAGACTAAAAATATTTTGGTAAAATAATTTGTTTTAGAAAAGATTTTAGAGCCATAGATTGATTGCGGATTTAATGGATCTTGTATGAGAAACATTTGCTATGGGCAATGCTACAATCTCCAGATCCGAACTACCATTGATATTACTAAGACCCTTTTTTCACAGGGGTTTGGAGTGCATGGGTATGGTTTTTAAAAAAAATGCCCTATTGGAATCCATAGCCAAAACCTTACAAGGAGCTAGGTGGACACATGAACAAAATTGTTGGTATTTGCCCTGCCATCGCGCAGCATATGAGGCAGCCAAAAAAGCATTTGAAGGCAAGGCTCAATTGGACAGGGATGAGTTAAAACAATATCTGGAGCAACGCAAAACCTTGGTGGCTCCCACCCAAGAAAAAATCTCCGGAGCCACTGCCAAACTCATGATGGAATTTCCATTGGAAGAAGCAAATCTACGGGCCTATGCGCAGTTTAAAGACCTATTAATACTAAAGGGATATAGCCCCAACACCATCAGGAATTATTGCACTGAATTTCATTTACTACTCCGCTTATTGGGAAATAGGTCTGTTTCAGCACTAACCAAACCACAAGTCATGAGTTATTTGTTGTGGTTATTAGAAAAGCAGGGATGTTCCGAAACCAAATTGCATACTACGGTCAACGCCATTAAATTTTATTTTGAAAAAGTATTGGAAAGGGCCACTGAATTCTATGACCTTCCCAGACCCAAGAAACCCTACAAATTACCCAGCATATTGGCGGCATCGGAAGTTATTGACATGATCAATAAGATGACCAACCTCAAACACAAATGCATTCTCATGACTGGATATGCAGGAGGTTTGCGCGTGAGCGAAATAGTTGGATTAAAGATTGCCGATATTGACAGCAAAAGGATGATGATTCATATACGCGGAGCCAAGGGCAAGAAAGATAGAATGGTACCACTTTCACAAGTACTGTTGATCAGCTTGCGCGAATACCATTTGGCCTATCATCCAAAAGTCTATCTGTTTGAAAACCCCAATGGAGGCCCATATAGTGTACGCCGCACCCAACAAATTATACAAGAAGCCAAACGCGCTGCCGGGATTCACAAACAAGGCAGCATTCATATGCTCCGCCATAGTTATGCCACCCATTTAATGGAAGCCGGCACCGACCTACGCTATATTCAGGAACTCCTAGGCCATAATAGTATCCGCACTACCATGCGCTACACCCATGTAAGCATCAAAAGCCTAGGCAATATCCAAAGCCCCCTAGACCGATTGCATTGGGAATGATTATCACTCATTCACTATCTGTTCCCCTTCAACCAATCCAAACCTATCAGTTTCCTACCCGCCACCCACCCCCTCAAACTCGCGTTTTCTTAATATCTCACCTCACTCTCCCCACCCGCGCTTTTCCAATATCTCGCACCCGCTTGCAGATACCCATGATTCAAACAAATGAAATAGACACATATTTTTCCAATTGAGATTTTTTATAATGTAAGGGGATATGCGTACTTTTAAGCGTTAGCGGTAATTGTTTTGACAAACTCTTATATGCGAAGATCAATTTTACTAGTCTCCCTACTTTTCTGTTCAATTCTTGGTTTGACACAAGAAAAAATTGCTGGTACTTTTCAAACTAATTTCCCAACCTATGGAATGTTTGGAGAAACACTAACATTAAACTGTGACCATTCGGCCGTTTTAAATTTTAGGGGAGATTTAATGAACGATAATTCCGTCGGTATATGGGGCAAGAAAAATAATTTACTCACATTAACATTTGATTCAACACTTTATCCAAAACAAAGATATAAAGGACAATTAAGCTTTGAAATAAAAAACCAGAAACTCTACATTGTCCACTTCACAAAAGAGTATTACGACGAATTGAAAGCCAAAGCTGAGAAATACTCAAAGGAACAAAATGAAGAAATCAAACTTCCAAGCTATTCTGAATTCAAAAAACAATATAGTAAGACTCCAAAAAATTATTATGGTAAAAGTGGGATACAGTACTTCAAAAAAATTGAATCATTTAAGTGTAGCTAACAACTACCGCTAACATTGCATTGCAGCAATTGTTACTGCAGTAAAGGCTCTCAGCCAAGTACAAATCCAAACTGTAGTTCTCAGCTATTTACTCAATTCTAGTCAACGGTACATATTCTAAACTTTTGTAACTTTATTCAGCTCCAGTCCCAGCAGCGGTATATCCATTACCCAACTGCTTCAATGCGTGGGGCGTTGTGCGCTAGCTAAAATCTTGGATTACAAATTTTGTAATGAAACCAATCATTCAAATATCTTCAATTCTATTTCAGATAGGAATAACATTTTGCTGCCTATTTTCAGTATATATGTATTTCGCAGTTGTTGATACAGAAGAAGTTGATATGATCAATGAAATAATGCTATTCACTGTTAAGCCATTATTCGGAATAGTTTTAATTGCAATTACAATTTCATTTATCTATATTATTGGTTTGCCAATTAGAATATATAGTAAACTAAATAAATGGTGGAAAGCACACAGTATAGTTTCTTTAGTTTTTGTTATTGCAGGAATTATTTTTTTAGCCCTTTCATTATTACCATATTTCGAAATCCCTTTAAAAAGTATAATTGAAGGAAAGGAAATAGTAAAACGTATCCCGAATGAACAACTATTAATTTCGGGTTGGTTTATATTGACTTTTGGGTTATTACATTATTACCCAAAAACATTTTTTAATATCATTTTCATTAAATGAGTGCCATCGCACAACAGTGCATTGCAGCAATTGGTACTTCAGAACAAGCTCTCAGCCCAATACAAATCCAATCAGTAGGTCCAAGTTGTTCAGTTCTTTTCCAGGCAGCAGTACATATTCTAATCTTTTGTAACTTTATCAAGCTTCAGTCCCAGCAGCGGTAAATCCATTACCCAACTGCTTCAATGCGTGGGGCGTTGTGTGCCATTTTTACATTTTTAGCTAAAGATTTCAAATTTTGACCAAAATCACTACTTTTAATATATGAAAATTGCACTTCAATATGTAAGCGATTTAAACGGAAAACCACATGCCGTTCAAATGCCTGTTAGCGAATGGGAAAAAGTACTTTCCCATATTAAGAAATCAGAGCAAGTGTTAAAAATCAAATCCGATCTCAAGGTTGCATTTAAACAAGTAGATACTATAAGAAAATCAAAAGCTAAAAAACAAACTTTAACTGATTTTCTAAATGAATTATAAGGTAATACCGGTTGACAAATTCAAAAAGGAAGCCAAACGGTTAATTAAAAAATATCCTTCTCTCAAATCTGAACTAACTGAATTAGCAGCATCACTTTCTATTGAACCAACTCAAGGAACAGCTTTAGGAAATAACGTATTTAAAATAAGAGTCTCAATTAAAAGTAAAGGGAAAGGTAAAAGCGGTGGTGCTCGAATTATTACTTATGTAATTTCTCCTCAGAAAGAAGTTTATCTCCTTACTATTTATGATAAAGCAGAATTTGACTCTATTGATGATAAAATGCTGCGTAGAATCATAGCTGTTATTCCAACTGAGAAATAGAACGTCACACAACATTGCATTGCAGCAATTGGTACTTCAGTATAAGCTCTCAGCACAGTACAAATCCAAACAGTAGTTCCAAGCAGTTCGGTTTATTCTCAGGCAGCAAAACTTATTCCAATCTTTTGTAACTTTATTAAGCTCTAGTCCCAGCAGTAGTAAAACCATTACCCAACTGCTTCAATGCGTGGGGCGTTAGCGGTAATTTTTACCTACAATCTTCAAACTCTTAGAAAGGATAATTTAGAGGTGATTATGTCAAGAAAAAAAATACTACTAATAATATGGTTAGCATTCGAATTGTCTGATTATTTCCTTCTCCCATATTTTGTCAAACCATTTTCATGGATTTTAGTCTGTCTAGTATTATTATTTCTTTCAATCAAATATGGAATAAAGGTCATTAAACAAAGAAAACAACTAGACACAAATCGAGTATTAAGTCTCTTAATTTCTATTGTTTTATTGTTTCTTACCTTTTACAATATTAACTTGATACCAACCTTGATTATAGAAAGAATTGATTGGTCAATTTCATATAAAAAAAGAAATCAAATAGTAGCCGATGTCGAAGCTGGTAAGCTTGACTCAAATACAGAATTGAAAAACGGAATTTGTGAACTTCCTTATAATTTTCCTATAGTTTCAAATGGCGGCAATGATATTTGGATATTTGAGAATAAAGTCACACATACAAAAACAATAAAATTTTGGATAGCGCGAGGATTTTTCGAGTCACCACAAACATATTTTATTTATACCAACGATTCAGAAGCAAAAAATATTTATCAGAAACAAATACGAGACAAGCCTGAATACAATTGGAAACTTGAAGAAAATTGGTATAGAATAATGGAACGAGACTAAGAAAACTACCGCTAACATTGCATTGCAGCAATTGGTGCTATAATAGAGGCACTCAGCCCAATACAATTCCAATCAGTAGTTCCAAGCTGTTCGGTTACTTTCTAGGCAGCAGTATATATTCCAATCTTTTGTAACTTTATTCAGCTCCAGTCCCAGCAGTGGTAAATCCATTACCCAACTGCTTCAATGCGTGGGGCGTTAGTAGCCATTATAACGAACACCCTGCAAAAAACAAACTATCTACGGAGAACTTTAAAAGCTATATTACGACCTTGACCTTGCATTATTGCCAAGTTTATCCAAGACAAAGCAAATTTTTCTAACAATTCTACTTTGTCTGACTTTCCAAAGTCAATGCAAGTACCAAAACCACAATCTAATGCTAATTGTTTAGCAACAGATTTTGCTTTTTCGCTATTGCCAGCCATAAACATATCAATAGCTACGCCATCATATATTGGATTTAGCATATTTTCAAACCCTGTGGTGTTGAAACATTTTACAATTTCTGCTTTGGTTTTATCTTGCAATGCGTGATAAACAGTTTTGTATGGTTCAGGTGTTTTCATAACTGCATTGGTGGCATCTATAATAATTTTTTCAGACACATCACCCATTTGTTCCATAATTTCAAAAATGGCAGTTGGTTGTGTTGCTATCAAAATAACATCTGATTTTGCAACGGCATCTTTAATGGAAAAGACATTTGTATTTTCATTTTTCAACAATTCTTGTCCTTTAAAATTAGATTCGTCTTGAACACCTAAATTAATGGTATGTCCTTTTTTAGACCAATTGGTAGCTAATGCTCCACCAACATTTCCAGTTCCTATAATTGCTATATTCATTTTTCGTTTATTTATTTATGAAATTTATCAGGTAAAAAATACCATATTGGAATACCTACAAAAATAATAAATGAGAAATAAACCGATACAAGAGCTAACGGAATTGAAATCAAATATAAACTTGTAGATATAATATTACTATGCTGAACAACCTTATTGTATGGAATTAAATTTGCATCAACTTCAATATATCTTCTCATTAAATAAAATGCAAAAGCATTTAAAAACATTACAAATCCATAAAATATTGAAGCTTGATGTAGTGTTGGATGTTCAGCCAAAAATGTTGTTGGTAAAGGGATTAAAGACATTGAAAAAAGCAAAAAAGAATTATACCAAACCAATTTGCTGTCTGAATGTGGAATTTTATTAAACAATGAATGATGATTTAGCCACATAATTGCAACTACTATAAAACTTAATAGATAAGATAATAATTTTGGCACTAACGACAACAAAGCCAACCAAACATCTTGATTAGTAAAATTATCTTTAAGGTCTGGAATGTGTAATTCCAAAACCATTATGGTAATTATAATAGCAATTACACCATCGCTAAATGCTTCAATTCTATTTTTATTCATCTTAAAATTCATAACTTAAAAACCCACCAAGGTTTTCAGTTTTTGTAAAATTGTTTTTACCTAATTGTGATAGGTCTAATCCAGTACCAAATTTAAATTCTTTTATTTTTAAGCCTAACCGAATTCGTTGGGTAAAAGCAAAATTATTTTGAGTTGCTGTGGGAAAAACATTGACCAATTCTATTTGAGAAAATAAATTTAGTTTGTCGGTTAGTTTTGGTGTATATCTTCCTAAAAAGAAAAAATCAACATTGGGCTCTTTTAATGTTTCTGCAACTAACCAACTGAAAATAGTATAGTCCTTTTTTATTTTAGCATATTGAAACCCTGCCTTTGAATAAACGCCTTTGTTTAAAATACTTGCTACTATCACAGGAGCAAATCCCTTTAGTTTTTCGTGGTTGTAACTGAATGCTTCGGTAAAACCAAACTGTGGCAAGTTGGTTGTTTGGATCATAGCATAATCAATACTTGCACGGTTTCGGTTAAAAAAAAGAAACTTTGAATTATGTCTTTCCTTGTTTTTGATAAACTTAAAAAACATAATATCCACCGTTGCCTTTTTATGACCAGTAAAGACTTCAACAGGAATTTGAGCAAAAGCAATGCCTCTAAAAAGAAGCATTGTTATCACTGCAAATATTATTTTGAAATTATATTTCATTATTTATTTAACATTTTTACTAACAATTCAGCTGCTGCTGCACCAGAGTTTTGTTGTTGTCCAGTAATTAAGTTGCCATCAGCAATAGCATAAGAACTAAAAGGTGCTGAAACTTTAAAAGTTGTACCCGAAATTTTCTTTGCTTCATCTTCAATTCTGTAAGGCTGAATTTTCATACCTACTGCTTTGTCTGCAAATTCCTCTTCGGCATCTGCAAAGCCAGTCCAAGTTTTGCCTTTTACCAATAATTCGCCATTTGATTTTTTGGCTTCTAATAGTAAAGTGGTAGAATGACAAACGGCTGCACTTGGTTTGCCTGTTTCATAAAAAGCTACAAATAATTTTTCTAATTCTTTGTTTCCTTTGAAAGTGTACATTGGTCCTTGACCACCAACCAAGAAAATAGCATCATAATTTTTAGCATCCAATTCAGTCAGTTTTTTAGTATTAGCTAACATATCATTGAATGATTTTTGTTGCATATAACCTAATGAAATAACATCGTGAGCCGAGTAGCCACTTGCATCAGTTGGGTTTGAGTAACCATCCATTTCGATTTTTCCACCTTGTGTTGAAACTAATTCTACATCGTAGCCAGCTTCTTGAAAAACTCTTAAAGGATGTGTTAGTTCAGCAGCCCAAAAACCAATTGGCCATTGTGTTTGTTTGCTTACCGTTGGCGAACTTGCCACCATTAAAATTTTGCCTTTGGCTGGTGCACCGTGAAAATGCACATAGCTATTTACTTCTGTTACCATTTTTTTTGAATTTAAATTATTAGATATTTTTTTTGTTTGTGCTGTCACGCCTAAAGTTGTTAGAGCAATAAGTGACATTGTTAAAATTGACTTTACCATATTTTATTTTTTTAAAATTTTATAGTGCAAATATCAAAACCATACATACCTTTGCAATGTGTACAACCAAAATGTGCGATACATACTTTTTAGTAAGTAATAGTAAAATAAATAGATTCAGAGAATGCCAGATTTTAAATACAACGGAAAAGTTTATTACAATCCAGTACAATTAGTAATGGAACAAATAGGTGGAACTTGGAAAGCACCAATTTTATGGCGACTTAAAGACCAAACAATGCGTTATGGAGAATTACGAAAGGACATTCCACATATCTCAGACAAAATGCTTACAACTCAATTGAGAGAATTGGAAGAAGATGGATATATTGAACGAAAAGTTTATGCCGTTGTACCGCCAAAGACAGAATATAGCTTGACAGCCCAAGGCAAGGACATAATTAAACTAATTACAACAATAAGAAACTACGGACTAAAAATGATGGAAAAGCAGGAATTGAAATAATAACTGCAGCTAACAAGGGTTTGGCAAAATGGGGGCAGAAGTGCAAAATTTGAACATTCGTACTTCTATCAACATTTGTAGTTTATTGAACTTTTGAGCTTCGATTTCCCCCACTTCGCCAAGCCCCAAACCGTTATGGGCTATGTATTATCAGGTTTCGTATCTTTGTAGTATGACACAGTTGGAATCCATAAAAGATTTACTGCTTAAACTCAAGCCAGAGTTAATGGAAAAGTATTCTATTAGCTCTATTGGTCTTTTTGGATCAGTTGTGCGCAATGATTTTTCACCAACAACAAGCGACATCGATATTATTGTGGATTTTTCTAAGCCTATTGG
>CAMFKK010000031.1 GCA_945957225.1 uncultured Sphingobacteriia bacterium
TTATTAAAGTTCTTTTCCATTCTAAACATTTGTCAAAAATCAGATTGGTAGCTTAAAATAGCATTTGTTTGCAAATTGTTTGCAAATAATAAAAGCCAGAATTAACTGGCTTTTATTATTAATTGAAAATCAAGTGCCCAGGGCCGGACTCGAACCGGCACATCCTTGCGAACGGCAGATTTTGAGTCTCCTGTACCAGGATTGAAAATGAATCCAGACTCGCTGGTGGCAATATTCTTTTTCAGGTGCATGTTGTTGGTTTGAGTGGTTAATAATATTCCATAACCTATCAGAAGTAAAATCAAAACAAAACCTTTGTGGGCCTTTGTTAACTTACTGTTAATCAGTTTTTTAATAGGGCCTTAGTCTTACCCAGATATAATCATCCATCAAAACCTGGTTTTTAAATACCGCTTTTCTACGCACACCTTCTAAGTAAAAACCATTTTTTTCCAAGACCCGCATAGACGCCTTATTGGTTTCAAAAACCTCAGCATAAATGCGAATAATATCAAAATAATAATGACAGTATTCAACCATTTGTCTTACTGCTTCTGTAGCAATACCCTTGTTCCAAAAAGGTTCACCTAGCCAATAACTAATTTCTGCTGAATAGGCATATACATCGCTATTCAAAATCAGACCAATGCCGCCAATGGCTTCGCCATCAAGATCAATGGCTAAATTCACAATGGGACTAGCTTCTTTCATTTTAGCCAGCCATGCCACGCCATCTTCTTTTGTATAGGGAGAAGGAAAATAATTGCGAAGGTTATTCCAGACTTGAAGATTGTTGGCATATAGAACCAAGTTGTCTATATCGGTATCAGCCCATTGTCTAATGCTTACAGCCATTTTCTAATAATATTGATTGTTCAATAATCTGATTAGACGCTATTTGATATAGAAACCTTTGTCTAGTAATTCAATTTCACATCTTTAATGGCAGTTGGAAACCAAACCTGCATTTGATTACTTCCCCTATTGCACCAAGTATAATAGGGTATGGCCACTACTTCTTTAATCACCGTTTGAACATTAGTGCCGTCCGCATTAATTTGCAAACTAGGCAAAGAGGCAGTTAATCCAATTACTTTCTCCGTTAAGACTTGCATAGGTTTTTCAACAATGGTGGCATTGTTGGGAAAAACAATATTCCAAGCTTTTCCATCATTGTCTGCACCCTCAATACAATAGACCAAGGGGCCTCTTTGTAGGGCAACTCTTTGCTGGTCTTGTTTGAGTACATCCTGTGCCTGAATTCTTTGAATTGGCATGGGTAATCGGTATTCAACTATATCTCCTTTTTTCCATTTGCGTTCTATTACATAATAGCCATTCACCAAACTAGCATTGACTGCTTTGCCATTGACCAATAAGCTGGGTGCTGTTTTGTTGACCATAGTATAATGATAGAGCCCTCCAGGTACCACCGTGTTGTCTGACCATCCTGGTTTTCTAATGTGCAACGCAAAACTATTCAGGCCGTTGGCCGATATTTCCATTTTAATATTGCCATTCAGAGGATAATCTGTGCTGGTTTTAATGCCAATTTCTTGACCGTTCAAACTCATTTTTGTTTCACTACCCACAAAGAGATTTACAAATAAACCCTGGTTGTCTTTTGCATAGATATAATCTCCTAATGATGCAATTAAGCGGGCAATATTGGCTGGACAACAAGCCGTTCCAAACCATTCTCTTCTTGCGTGTTTGCCATTAGAAGCCAGTGGATTTCCATAAAAAAATCGATCACCAGATAAACTCAATCCGTCTAATGCCCCATTATACAAACTTCTTTCTAGCACATCAATATAGGTAGCATCGCCCGTAAGGGAATTCATGCGCTGATTCCAAAAAACCATTCCTACTGAAGCACAGGTTTCACAATAGGCTTGTTCATTAGGAAGGTCATAGTCTACAGAGAAACCTTCATTGCTTCCAGATGATCCAATGCCTCCAGTGAGATACATATTTCTATACACTACATCCTTCCAAACCCTTACCATGGCTGATAGATAGCCCGTATCGCCTGTTTGTGAAGCCACATCGGCTGCGCCAGTATACATATACATAGCACGTACTGCATGACCCGTAATTTCTGATTGTTGTTTTACTGGAACAACATCTTGTGCATATGCCGTGTCTTTCCAATCAGTCCATGTATAACCCTTGGCATATTTGTGTCCTCTTTCTTCCAATAACCAATCTGCCAGTTTTAAATATTTCTGATCCTTGGTGGTTTTATACAATTTAACCAAAGCCAATTCTAATTCCTGGTGTCCAGTAACCCAATGACGTTTACCAGGGCCAAATAAAGCATCAAAATGGTTGGCCCAACGAATGCTTACATCCAAGAATTTTCTTTTACCCGTTGCATTAAAATAGGCAATAGCCGCTTCAATCATATGACCCGCATTGTAATCTTCATGCATACTCATATCGGTATACCTATTCTGAGGCTCATTTAAAGTATAAAATGTGTTTAAATAACCATCAGGTTGTTGAGCCGCTGCAATCATTTCTATCCATTCATCTGCCTTTGCTTCCATAGTAGCGTCCGGATGATTTTTCAATGAATAGGCCATGGCTTCTAAGGCTTTGAACACGTCTGAATCATCATAAAAAATGCCTTCGTGTTTTTCGCCTTTTTTTCTGGCCACTTTCTGAAAATTTCTCAATCGAGGGGTGGCTGTTTCTGTTTGATAGATACAGGCTTTTAAAGTGGTAGTAGCCAACAAGTCTTGTTTGGGTTTCCAAAAACCGTCATTAATGGTAACAGCAGAAAAACCAATGGGCTCCATATGGGAGATAGGAGATTGTGCCAAACCAATATGGGTACCCAATAGGGATATTATTGTCCAGATTCCTTTGTATTTCATGGTTTCAAACGTTTGAAATGGTTCTGTTAAATATACCCTCTTCCTGTCAAAATCCCTCTATAGAGCAGGTTTGAATGGGTTTCTTTAGGTTTCGCGGGGCGATATTATAAACAAAAAACATATTAACCTGTGGATATCTATGACCCTATATTGGGTTACCTTTTTTTCAAAAGGGTATTAAAGCTTGAACAAAACACTCAAAATGTTACAAAAAACCTACTTCAAGACAAAGGATTATTGCAAAGTAAAATTCAGTTTTAGCCTTGAAAATGCTGAAACCATTGAAATCCTAGGTCTGAATAGCGATTGGGAAAATTCCATTGTTATGAGCAAGAAAAAAGACGGCAGTTTTGGCGTTGAAGTTTCTTTGCCAAAGAATTCACAACACGAATTCAAATATCGCGTAAATGCTACTGAGTGGCTGAATGAGCCAGAAGCAGATAGTTTGAGCCCCAATGTATTTGGTGGTAATAACAGCGTGATTATCTTATAATTATCCCATTTGATGCCCCTGTTTTAGGGGCATTTTTATTGTTTTCGTAGATTTTAATCCGGGGGGAGGAAAACTACGTCTAGTAGTGAAAGGGCAACCTCAAGTTGACCCTTTTGCCGTTATGGAAGGTCTAGAGGAGGTGAAAATTGATTTCTATCCATTTTTTCATTACAAAAGGGATTTCACCATTATATTGTGCTGTATATAAAAACAAAAGAACATGAATAGGAAATTTTCGCTGTTATTGATGATGGTCTTAGGTGTAAGTCAATTTTGTTTTGCTCAAGACAAACCTGAATGGAAAACCATTTTTGCCAATATCAATCAAGAAACATTAGAACATTCTTGGGCTTATGAAACCTTGAAAGAAGCAACATCTACCATTGGGCATAGATTAACTGGGTCTGCCAATGGTAAAAAAGCAGAAGATTATGCCTATAACCTACTCAAGTCATATGGCTTCACCAATCTTAAATACCAACCATTTGAGGTAGAAAGTTGGAGCAGGGGAAATGTATCAGTTGCCATTGGTACCGATATGAATCAGTTGGTTCCTTATAAATCAGTAACGCTGGCACACTCACCTGTTCAAGCCGATGTTTCTAATGAAGTAGTAGATATGGGGAATGGGTTAGAAGAAGACTATCAGGCAGCTCCTGATAAAGTAAGAGGTAAAATTGCCCTAGTTTATTTAGGCGTGGTTCCAGGGTCCAAAGCGGGAACCAAAACCTTACATCGTTCAGAAAAAACAGCCATTGCCACCAAATGGGGAGCAAAGGGGATTATTATCATCAATACCGCTAAAGGGGGCATCTTACTAACAGGAACTGCATCAGTAACCGGTAAATTGATACCTATTCCTGCTGTATGTATTGGAATGGAAGATGGTTTCAAACTGCGTGAAACACTGAAAACCCAAAAATTATATACCCATATCAAAATGAACAATATTTCTGGTTTAATTAAAGCCAGAAATGTGGTAGCTACTATCAAGGGTAAAAAATATCCCAATGAAAAGATTGCAGTTGGTGGTCACTTAGATAGTTGGGACCTGGCTACAGGTGCCATTGACAATGGAATAGGTTCCTTCTCTGTATTAGACATGGCACGAACCTTTGCCAAACTCAAATTGCAACCAGATAGAACCATTGAATTTGTCATGTTCATGGGTGAAGAAGAGGGGTTGTTGGGCTCTAAAGCCTATGTAGATGCGGCTATTAAAGACAAGACCATTGACCAATTGCGTTATATGCTCAATTACGATATGACCAATGATCCCACTGGATATTCTAGTACTGATGAGGGCAGTAAAGCTTTATTCCAGTCAATTGGAACCATTGCCAATGCATTGGACAGCAGTTTTAAAAACACTTTCCGCAGTGGTGCAGGATTACACAGTGACCACCAACCCTTTATGTTACAAGGTGTTCCAACAGGTGGCGCAGCAGGCGGCAAATTGCCCAATAATGCAGGCCCTTGTTATCACGCAGACTGCGATAATTTTAGTCTAGTAGACAAAAAAGGAATGGTGAACACTGTTAGGTTTAATGCCATGTTAGCTTATGGTATTGCTGACGCGCCCGTGATTACAGCCAAGCATTTTACTGATGCTGAAACAAAGGAATTCTTACTCAAAAATAACCTGAAAGAACCCTTGCAAATTGCGGGAGAGTGGCGTTGGAAAGACTAATTTGTTTCCTGGTTGATGAAGACTATTTGTGAAACGGTTGATCCCAATTGTAATTGGTAACTATGTTTTCCTTTCAAAGGGAAGAAGTCTGATTCCATTGGTATCACTGTAAATCCCTGCTGTTGTTGTATGGCTGACTTTTTCCATTTACAGCTTACTGGTGATCCATCAACTAAGAGATTTGGTTCCATTTTGGCTTGGTATTCCTTGCTATACAAAATGCCACCTAGCATTTTTGGTATTTTATTTTTTCGGTTGATAGTTGCTTGGTATAAATTATTGGTGTTACCTACAAAATCATCCCAGACAATACAGGTAAAATCTTTATTCTGGTTTTGTAGAATTGATGATGCAAATGCTCTATAGTTGAAAAGTATTTGATAATCCTTTTCTTTACTTATTTGCATGCTATCATCATCTACAATAGCTTTTTGAATATTTCCGCTTAAGAAGTACAAAAAACCTCTTTGATTAAAATGGTCTGCTCTAGAATTATCCTTGATTTTTTCTTCTAAATTTAAAGCAATACTTAAGTCATTCATAGCAGATCCAAACTCCAACCTTTTAATTTCCCATGAAGCCCTGTTAATGAACACATGTTGGTTAAAGGGATCTATAGCCAAAGAGCTTTCATAATCTTTTTTGGCATTCTCCCATTGCCCAAGATTAGCAAATACATTAGCTCGGTTAATGAAGATATTCTTCTTGTGTTCTTTGGAATCTTTTTTTAATGCAACATCAAAATCAATAAGAGCTTCCTCATATTTTCCAAGTTTTGATTTACACATTCCTCTATTATTTGCAGCGCACACAAATTTTGGTAAATGCTCCAGACTTTTATTAAAATTTTCAATGGCTATTTCATTCCATCCAAGATTATTTTGGGCATTTGCCAAATTATAATACATGATTTTGCTAAAATCAGGTTCTTTTTGATATACTAATTGAAGATCTGCTAAGGCAAGTTCCGATTGATCTAGATAATATAGTCTAAGAACGCCTCTTTCATACAATGCTTTTATGTGATTTGGGTCCTTTGCCAAAGCCTGATTAAATGCAGACAAAGCATTTTGGTAGTCTTTTTTATAGGTCAACTGTTTGCCCTTGTGAAAAAAACTATTGGCAGTCTGGGCTTCTGCTTGTAAAGAATATAATAAAATCCAAATCAGTAAAACAGGGATAGATATGAAAAATGACTTGGGCTGCATTAGCTAATTTTAATCTAGTTGTTTAAGACTCTGTTCATAGAGCTTTTGCATATAAACGGATAACCAAACACTTAAAGATCCAACTAAGAAACCTCCACCAACATCTAATGGAAAATGTTGTGCAAGGTATACCCTTGAATAACCTACCAGTAGTGCATACAGCAATCCAATAGGTACTATCCATTTCTTAGGAAAGAACAAACAGGCTAAAAGAAAGATGCAACAAG
Source organism: uncultured Sphingobacteriia bacterium (assembly GCA_945957225.1). Taxonomy (GTDB): domain Bacteria; phylum Bacteroidota; class Bacteroidia; order Chitinophagales; family Chitinophagaceae; genus Sediminibacterium. The sequence continues at coordinate 6,501 of CAMFKK010000031.1, forward strand.
CGGTGGTTGTATGGCCAGAAGGGAAGCTATAGAATCCATGTAGTTCTACACCTGTAACTGTATGAATTAAAGACCTATCAGTAATTAATGTAGTTGGTCTAGGTTCTGCCGTAAATACAAAGTTTTTAATGCCCTGTGCTATTAGTGTAGAAATACTAATGGTGCAAAGCAATAGCACTAAGTGTTGTCTTTTTTTCCAAATAAAAAATAGCGTGATGGGGATCCAAATAAGTCCATCACCCAAATAGGTAAAGTATTCAAAAAATAGATCGGCAAATTGACCTAGGTCTGCATTAAAGAAAAGGAATACCGGAATTTTGCCAATGAATAAAGAAGTTGTAACCAACAAAATGCCTACCAATATAGCAGCGATGGTACCTGTTTTCAAATAGTTGGTAGATAGGTTTTTCATTGTTTGTAGATTAAAACAAATCTAATAAAAAATCCCGGCTACCTGGGTAACCGGGATCTGGAACTTTTGAAAATCCTTTATTGTATACCTGCCAATTCTAAACTCCTTTTTTTCAAATGGATAATGTCTAGGTTGTCTATAATGGGATCTACCGTTAGAATGAGTGATGTCTGATTTTCCTTCCACCAACTATTTTGAATCAATTCCTGAACGGGTAAAACGCCAATCAGGTATTTCCTGTCAGCGTCTGCATGCCACTCTTCAATCCATTCAAATTTCTCTCTGGGAATATATTTCCAGTCATCAAAACTCAAATACACTTTTACAAAATACTCATTGGTTAATTCATGTGGCGTATGGTGATAGCGCTTTTTATACTCATAACGATAATTATATCGGAGCGCAGAAATATCACTCAAAACGGCAGATGCAGTAGGAAAACTTCCTGCACCCTTGCCATAGAAGAATTGCTTGTCTGCAAAGCCGCTTTCAATAACCACGCCATTGTATTCATTTTTCACAAAAGAAAGCGGGTCTCCATTTTTGACAAACTGCGGCAAAACAAAGGCAGCAACCTTGCCATTCTTGAGCTTTTTAGCCTGACCAATCAATTTAATATCCAAGCCTTTTTCTTTTGCTACCAAAGCATCGCTTAATTGAATATTTTGGATCCCTGTAAACAGAATATTGTCGGGGTGTTCCACAATCCCATAAGCATGGTTTAACAGGATAGACCATTTGTTTACGGCGTCATAACCTTCTACGTCTAATTTGGGATTGCTTTCTGCAAAGCCCAATTGTTTGGCCAGTAACAAAGCAGATTGAAAATCCAATTTGTCCTCAAACATCTTGGTTAAAATGAAATTGGTAGAACCATTTACAATGGCTTTGATACTATGCAATAAGTCATTGTCATAGTATTCTTCTAAGTTTCTGATGACAGGAATAGAAGCGCAGGCAGCGGCTTCACAAAGAAAGGGTAGACCTGTTTCTTGTTGCAATTGCAAAATTTCTGGTAAATGTTCTGCAATCATTTTCTTGCTAGCACTTACCACTGCTTTACCTCCGCGTAGCGCGATGCTTACAATTTCAAATGCGGCATCTGCGTCATCAATCACTTCAACTACTACATTAATTTCTGCGTCATTGAGGATCTCTTCTTTAACGGTTGTAAATAAAGTCTCCGGTGCATTCCTTTGCTTTCCCGGATGTTTGATACAGACTTTTTTAATACTGGCATTTAGTGATGGGGTTTGTTGCAAAACCTTATACAATCCTTCACCTACAACTCCAAATCCAAATAATCCAATTGTCAATTTTTTGTGCGTTTCCATACTTGTTGTTTCAATTAAACTGTTGCTGTTTCGTATCTATTTGTTGTTTTCGTATTTCTAACTTTTTCAAAAGCCTGTTCCAAATCTTCAATAAGGTCTTCGGCTTCTTCTAGACCAATGGACAGTCTCAATAAACTATCCACTACGCCATTAGCCCTTCTTTTCTCTACTGGAATAGACTTATGGGTCATATTGGCTGGATGAGAGATCAAACTTTTAATACCACCAAGACTTTCGGCCAATTTGAATAATGCAGTATGTTTTACCAATTCAATGGCTGCTGCTTCGGTATCATTTTTTAAGCTAAAAGAAATGATGCCCCCAAATCCTTTTGCTTGTTTACTTGCAATGTCATGATTGGTATGGTTTTTCAATCCTGGGTAATAAACTTTGTCTACCAAAGGATGTTGTTCTAACCATTTGGCCACTTCTAATGCAGTACTACAATGTTGCCTAATGCGTAGGTGTAAGGTTTCAATACCCCGAATGGTTAACCAACTATCAAATGGTCCTAAAATATTGCCACAGGCATTTTGGTAGAATTTTAATTTGGCACCCAGTTCAGGATTCTTGGTCACCAATAAACCAGCAATCAAATCACTATGCCCACCCAAATACTTAGTGGCACTATGCACCACAATATCAGCACCTAATGTTAACGGCGTTTGTAATGCTGGTGTAGCAAAAGTATTGTCTACACAAAGCAGGGCATTATTGGCTTTGGCAATTTTTGCAATGGCTGCAATATCAGAAATCTTTAATGTGGGATTTGTTGGCGTTTCCAACCAGATTAACCTAGTCTTGGGAGTAATGGCTTCAAATACTTTTTCGGTATTGGAAGTATCTACATAATGTACTTTAATGCCAAATTGCTCGTACACTGCATTGAAGAGTCTAAATGCACCGCCATAGATATCATCTACCGCCACAATTTCATCCCCAGTTTTGAGCAACTTAATCACGCAATCAATGGCGGCCAAACCGCTTGCAAATGCAAGACCCGTGCTTCCTTTTTCTAGTTTGGCAATCAATTGTTCTAATACAGCCCTTGTAGGGTTGTTGGATCGGGAATAATCATAACCCTTGTTCACTCCTGGAGCGTCTTGCACAAAAGTAGAGGTCTGATAAATGGGCACTGAAATGGCGCCAGTTAATGGGTCAACGGGAATGCTGTGAATCAATTCGGTAATACTGCTCATCTGGTAGTTTTTAAAAATGATTTAAATACTGCCTTTGCAACAACTTTCTTGGAATCTGTAGAGTCTGCTTACCGGAACTTTTCTGCCTTATGGGCAATAAAAAAGCTCATCCGGTAAGTCAGATGAGCTTGAAATATATTTTTCCCTTGCGGGAGAATAGACAAACTTTTACTCTGACTTATCTCTGTACCCATGGGTACTGGAGTTGGCACCTTCATATAGTTGAGTAACTATATGGGTTGCCAAGGCTTCAACGGGCCAAATCCCTCTGCCTTTCTTGATAAGTTATCTTAAAGAACTATTGCAAAGATAAAGGAGGCGAATCCAATTTTCCAAATAAAAGTCTATAAAATTAGTAGGAAAATGTTTGAAAATCAATCCTGTAAAGGGTTTTAGCGAAAAATATTTTTTTCAAGCATTTTCTGGCGCTAAGTATCCAATAGCTATTAATTGCTAAATCATTGTTTTTAAAACTAATTGGCTTGGGCATTGTTTGTACATTTACATCCCTTAGATCAGTATGGCAAAGAAAAAATCAATACCCAATATACCCGAAGAACCCATACACCAAACTTCACTGGAATCCATTGAAGTATTTGGCGCAAGGGAACATAACCTGAAAAACATAGACATCAGTATTCCCAAAAACAAATTGGTGGTCTTTACAGGTGTGAGCGGCAGTGGTAAATCATCACTAGCATTTGATACCATTTACAATGAAGGGCAACGCAGGTATATGGAGAGTTTTAGTGCCTATGCTAGACAGTTTATGGGCGATATGGAAAGACCGGATGTAGACAAGATCACGGGCTTGAGTCCAGTAATATCTATAGAACAAAAAACCACCAATAAGAATCCAAGGTCTACGGTTGGTACAGTTACAGAAGTATATGATTTTATGCGTTTGTTGTTTGCAAGAATAGGGGAAGCCTATAGCTACAACACCGGCAAAAAAATGGTGAAGTTTAGTGAGGAAGAAATTGTAGAAAATATTGTTGAAAGATTTTCCAACAAAAAAATCTCTTTATTGGCGCCATTGATTAGAGGAAGGAAGGGTCATTATAGAGAACTATTTGAAGACATTCGTAAGAAGGGCTATTTAAAAGTGCGAGTAGATGGTGAGATCATGGACCTGACACCCAAATTGCAAGTAGACCGTTATAAGATTCACGATATTGAAGTAGTGGTAGATAGGTTAGCGGTAACACCAGACATGAAAGTCCGTTTAAGCCAAAGCGTGCAACAGACTTTAAAAACGGGGAAGGACTTATTGTTTTTATTGGTGAATGATTCCAATAAATTGGTGCAATACTCCAAACAACTCATGTGCGAAGACACAGGCATTAGTTATGAAGAACCATCGCCCAATGCATTTTCTTTTAACTCGCCATATGGCGCTTGCCCTACCTGTAAAGGTTTGGGAAATGTCTACAGCATTAGTATGGAAGCCGTTTTACCGGATTCATCGCTCAGCGTAAAAGCCGGTGGTATTGCACCTTTGGGAGAACAGCGCGATGCGCACATATTTAGAAGTGTAGAAGCACTGGCTAAGAAGCATAAAATCAATTTGGACAAACCCATCAAAGATCTTCCAACTGCATCTTTGAATATTCTTTTATATGGTAATTCAGAAGGACCTGCATTAGATTCATTAGAAGTGGATGATGAACAAATGGCTGGTGCAGTTTATGAAGGAGATTTTGAAGGAATCATTCCCATGCTCAAGCGTTGGTTTGCTGGAAATGGAAGTTCTGAAGGGCTTAGGGAATGGGTAGAACAATTCATGGAGCTCAAGAAATGTGCTTCATGTAATGGGGCCCGATTAAAACAAGAAAGTCTTTGGTTTAAAGTTGACGAAAAAAATATTGCTGAATTAAGCCACTTAAATTTAGACAAGTTAATAGTTTGGTTTGAGGGCATTGAAAAAAGACTGAGCAAAAAACAGAATGCCATTGCCAAAGATATTCTCAAAGAAATAAGAGAGCGTCTGCAATTTTTATTAGACGTTGGTCTTACTTATCTTTCACTAGATAGACCTTCTAGAACCCTTAGTGGGGGAGAGTCTCAGCGAATTAGATTGGCCACACAAATAGGTTCTCAATTACAGGGTATTACTTATGTGCTTGATGAACCCTCTATAGGATTGCACCAAAGAGATAACCATCGTTTAATATTGGCGTTGCAAAACCTACGTGATATTGGGAATAGTGTATTGGTGGTAGAGCATGATAAAGACATCATGATGGCTGCCGATTTTTTGGTAGATATTGGACCCAAAGCAGGTATTCATGGTGGGCGCATTGTTGCAGCAGGAACCCCAGAAGAAGTGCTGCTCAGTCATTCCGATACGGCGCAATACCTTAATGGTGAAAAGTCTATTCCGGTTCCCGCAGAAAGAAGAAAGGGGAATGGGAAAAGTCTAGAAATTAAAGGCGCCAATGGGAATAATTTAAAACAGGTTTCTGTTGAAATACCCCTGGGAAAATTAGTAGTAGTGAGTGGGGTTAGTGGTTCTGGAAAATCTACCCTAATCAATGAAACACTCTATCCCTTGTTGTCTAAGCATTGCTATAATAGCAAGGCCATTGCCATGGAATACAAGAGCATCAAGGGTTTGGAACAAATTGATAAGGTAATTGAAATTGATCAATCACCCATTGGTAGAACACCAAGAAGTAATCCAGCTACCTATTGTGGTTTCTTTACAGAAATTAGAACCCTGTTTGCGGCTGTTCCAGAAGCAAAAATTAGGGGTTATAACGCAGGGCGATTCTCTTTTAATGTAAAAGGAGGTAGGTGTGATATGTGTGAGGGTGGAGGTATGCGTACCATTGAAATGAATTTCTTACCAGACGTGTATGTACACTGTGAAAAATGCAATGGTAAACGTTATAATAGAGAAACTTTAGAAATTAGATACAAGGGCAAATCTATCAGCGATGTGTTAAATATGACGGTGGACGAAGCTTGTGAATTCTTTCAAGCTGTGCCTTTTATTTATCGCAAAATCAAAGTGCTACAAGACGTAGGTTTGGGTTATATTACCCTTGGCCAATCAGCTGTAACCCTTAGTGGGGGTGAGGCGCAGCGTGTAAAGTTGGCAACCGAATTGGGTAAGAAAGATACTGGTAAAACATTTTATATCTTAGATGAACCAACTACAGGTTTGCATTTTCAAGACATTCAGCATTTGTTAGACGTCTTGAATAAATTAGTAGACAGGGGTAATACCGTTTTGGTGATTGAACATAATTTAGACGTGATTAAAGTGGCTGACCATATCATTGATTTAGGTCCAGAAGGTGGAGACGGAGGTGGAAGAATTTTGTTTGAAGGTGTGCCCGAACAAATGGTCAAAAACAAAGAAAGCCATACTGCTCGATTCTTGAAAATAGAATTGGGATTAAAATAGATACCATGGATTTGGAAC
>CAMFKK010000032.1 GCA_945957225.1 uncultured Sphingobacteriia bacterium
CGAGATAGGCTCCGGTCTCGTGGGCTCGGAGATGTGTATAAGAGACAGTGCCAAGTATGCTTCTGGCACAGAACAAAGACTCTTTGATGATTAGGACATTGTCAAATGAAATTCTTCAAAATGGTAAAGCTTATGACCTGCTTTACCAATTGACCAAACAAATTGGTGGCCGTTTGGCTGGTTCTCCCGGTATGGTCAAGGCAGAAATCTGGGGTCAGCGTACTTTGGAGCAATTGGGTGCTGATCAGGTTTGGATGCAGGAGTGTATGGTGCCGCATTGGGTAAGGGGCGGTAAAGACAAAGCAGTTATTACTGAAATCAACCATAAAAAAACCAATCGCGCATTGGATGTGTTGGCTTTGGGTAATTCCTTGGGAAGTGGCGGTAAAACCATTACCGCAGAAGTGATTACTGTAGCCAATTTTGAAGAATTGGAAAAACGTAAAAATGAGATAAAGGGTAAGATTGTTTATTACAACAATGCTTTTAACCCCACCAATATTCAACCCTTTGTTTCTTATGGTGAAGCGGGAATATATAGACGCTCTGGACCAAGTAGGGCTGCCAAATATGGTGCTGTTGCGGTCATCATTCGCTCTTTAACAGAATCTGTTGCCAATGATCCACATACTGGTGCCATGGCCTATGCCGATAGCTTGCCCAAGATTCCCGCTGTGGCTGTAGGCCCAAGGGATGCAGACTATTTATGGCATTTGAAAAAAGACTTTAAAGTGTCTTTGAGTACCAATGGGAAATTCCTACCCGATACCATTGGGCACAATGTGATAGCTGAATTAAAGGGTAGTGAATTCCCCAATGAATTTATTACCATTGGTGGACACTTAGATAGTTGGGACGTAAATGAAGGGGCGCACGATGATGGTGCTGGTATTGTGCATTCCATGGAAATTTTGCGCGCCATGAAAGCCATTGGTTACAAACCCAAACACAGTATTCGTTTTGTCTTATTTGCTAACGAGGAAAATGGTTTGCGAGGCGGTACCAAATATGCAGAAGTGGCCAAACAACAAAATGAAAAACACATCTTTGCATTGGAAAGTGATGAAGGCGGATTTACCCCTCGTGGTTTTGGGTTTACCACCAAGAACAAAGATCAATTGGCCAAGTTTCAGTCATGGTTGCCACTTTTAAAACCTTATGGTACAGAAACCATGATAGATGGCGGAGGCGGGGCCGATATTGGACCTTTGAACAGGACTTTTGGTACCGTGCTTTCTGGTTTTGTACCCGATGCGCAACGCTATTTTGACCTACACCATGCGCGCTCTGATGTTTTTGAAAATGTACACAAAAGAGAATTACTCTTGGGTGCTGTAAATATGGCAGGTTTGATTTATCTTGTTGACCAATACGGACTATAATGAATGCAAAAAAAATCCTTTGGACCTTTCTAACGGTGCTTGTTCTGGCACTAATGATTTTCTTTTACTGGCGTTTTTATTTTGTGTTTGCTGAAGGCACAAAAGCCGGTCAGTTGAATACTTTCCAAAAGAAAGGAATTATGTTTAAAACCTATGAGGGTAAGATTATCCAAAGTGGTTTTAAAGCCAATGTGCAGAGTAATGAATTTGAATTTAGTGTAGAGAATGAAAGAATTGCTGATCAGCTCTTGCAAAATTCTGGTAGAGAAGTTGAGCTGCACTATAAGCGTTACTTTGGTTCACTTCCATGGCGTGGTGTGCAGAGTTATATTGTGGATAGTATCTATGCTATTCATGGTGTAACAATTCCTGCTGCTGGAGAATCTAGTATAAAGCCAAAATAATCGCAATCTAATTATCAGCTGTTGCAGGAAACTGCAGCAGCTTTTTTATGCCTAAAAGTGAATGCATTATTCAGCATAGAGAATGAAAATGGCCAAGCGTTTATGAATGTCTGGGATGGCTTGTTTCCATTGTTTCACAGTCTTTGTATGTATGCTTTCAGTAGGTCCTGTAATGTCTACCGCTATGCAGATCTTGGTAGTTTCTCTGCAGTGAGACAATAAGTCTTTGATCATGGCATTATTTCTATAGGGAGTCTCTATAAAAATTTGAGAGCAGGATCTTTTTTGTGCATCTGCTTCTAATTGCTGAATCTTGTTTTTACGTTCTAATGAATCAATGGGAAGGTAACCATGAAACTGAAAAATCTGTCCATTCATCCCAGAAGCCATGAGTGCCAATAGTATAGAACTAGGACCCACCAAGGGTTTCACGCTAATACCTGCTTCTTGTGCCGCTGCTACTAGGGCCTGACCAGGGTCGGCAACACCAGGACAACCTGCTTCACTGACTATGCCAATATTTTTACCGGCTTTTAGTAATTGAATCATTTGAGACTTTACTTCCGCTTCTGCTTTGTGAATCACAAACCACTGGTAGTCATCAATCACCATTTCTTTCCAAAGCTTTTTGAAAAATCGCCTGGTGGTCTTGTCATTTTCTACAAAGAATCCCTGACAATCTTTTATAGCATCCAGTAAATAAGCGGGTAGGGTTTCCAACGCATCTTCATACAAGAAAGTTGGAATTAAGTATAATTTTCCTAGGGCCATTATTGGTCTTTTTGTTTCAGAGGATACATGCTTAGCGTTGCTGCTACTACCGCATAGGCGGGTGCAAGAATCCATCCCACCAAAGGTAAGAGGTGCATGATATAAAAGACCAAACCATTTCCAATGGCTAGTCCCTTATGGGTTCCTACATAGAAAATACTTTCTGCTGGTGTTTTTTTATGGCGTTCCATGCTATAATCCAACATGGAGAATCCATAATAATAGCATTCAATGATTAGGGCCATTACAGGAGTGAGCCAACCCACCAAGGGAATCAAACTCAGCAGCAAAATAGACAGGGTATAGACTGTTTGCCAAAGACTATTTCTAACAGCCAGTCTAATGCCACGCAACATGTCTTTGAGCATCTGCTTCAAATTGAAGGGCAGTTCCTTGCCTTCAATAATGGCTTCTGTTTTCTCGCTCAAATAAGCAAACAATGGAGAACCAATGATCAGAAATACGTATTTAAACAAAGAGAAATAAAATAACAATAAGATTAACCAGAGCAATAATCCACCCATGGTAAATAAGAATCCCAAGAACCCAGAATTCAATTTATCCAACCAAGATTTTAAACCGGTTTTCAAACTCAACCAGGTAATAAATTCCCCTGAGGTCTGCCCAAAATAATAGGCACCCACCATAAATAGCGCAGCATATAAGACGCCAGGAATCAGGATCCATTTCCACAGTTTGTGTTCCTTGATAAAACGGTGGGCATGGAAATAAGCCTGTATGGCCAAGATCATTTCTTTTAACACGGGGGAGGGTTTTGAGTGGCAAAGGTAAAGTTTTAGTCTTGAATAGGCTAAAAGGGGCATTCAGAAAAGAAATGGTAGATTTAATCAATCAATTGTTATGGGTCAGAAAACTATTTTATTGGGGTTATTATTATTGCCTTTTATGATGTTTGCTCAAAAGAGCAAAACCTATCGCTTTCAAGCAACCAATGCCATGTTCCCCGATACAGCTAGGGCTGTTGGTCATCAGTACCAGGGCAAAATATTTCCAGCCAATTTGCATTATATAGACAGTTCGGTTTTGGTGCATGTACCTGCTCATTTTAAACCAACAAAGCCTTTGGAACTGGTATTCTGGTTTCATGGTTGGTACAATCATATTGATAGTGCCACGGCTCATTTTCATTTGTTGGAACAGTTTGATGCCAGTGGGAGGAATGCGGTTTTTGTATTTCCAGAAGGCCCTAAAAATGCGCCGGATAGCTATGGAGGAAAGCTAGAACAGCCCGGTGTTTTTGATGCATTGGTGCAAGAGGTTTTAATATCGCTTCAGCGTCAAAAAATATTGAAGAAAAAACAAATGCCCTTGAGCAATGATTTGGTTATTACCCTTGCAGGACATAGTGGTGCTTATAGGGTGATTAGTAAGATTATTACCCATGCCAATATAGAAGAAGTATTCTTATTTGATGCCCTTTATGGCGGGAATGAAAATTATATGAAATGGATGGCCGCCAGCGAGAAACATCGTTTGATCAATATCTATACCAAGGATGGGGGAACTAGGGAGAATAGTTTGTTGGTAGCAAAGGATTTAAAAAATAAGTGGAACTTGAATCCTGTATTGGTAGATGAAAAAGACTTGACCAATTGGCATTTGATCAATCACAGAATCTTGTTTATTGATAGCCATCAACAACACAATGAAGTGATTACTTATCAAAACAATTTGGAACGTTATTTAAAAATCAGAGACAATGCCCATCCCCAATGAATTGGGGTGAATCCTTTTCCAGCACCAAAGCATTAAAACTTAGGACAGTTTACAGGTCTATCTGTATTGGGTCTTCTAACATAGATCAGCGATAACTCAATACCACCGCGGTTTTGAGAAGCTGTGCTCAGTGCAGAACTATTGTAATCATAACTCAATCCAAGTCTAAAATCTTGGTATTCCATACCCAAATAGGGTATAATGGCGTCTTTAAATCTGATCCATGCTCCAGCATAAAAACTGGTGGGTTTATAAGCATCTGGATCTGCGGTTAATTGCAATGCACCACCAAACATGGTTTCAGAGGCACCCCCTTGAAACATTTGTAAGGCACTCACGTGCATGGTGGTTGCAGTGCCCAATGGAAAATAACCACCAGCGTTTAGTGTGGCTCTTGGATTCAAATTATAAATAGCACCCGTAAATTGTTGCTTGGGTCTATTGATATGATAGAGGCTCAAACCAAAATAAAAATTATTTCTTTCATTGGTACTTCCGTTGTACAACAATCCCGCATTCACGTCTATATAATTGGATTGCAAACTGGCATTGTTAAACACTTCAGATGTGACCCCTGTAAAACCCGAGCTGGTTAATTGGTCTTCAAATTTTAGATTGGCCGTATTGATGAGCATATTGGCATAAGTAACCTGAAAACCGGCACCTAATTGGTGGTTACCATCCTCATCCAATCCTTTGTGATAGGCAGTTGAAAAAGACGCATAATTGAATTTAACAGCGCCATTGGCACTATTGTCATTATAACCCACAAAACCCACACCCCAGGTATCATTAGGGGCAATATTGTCCTGTAATATATGAAAGTCAATAGAGCCGGTAGTGGTGGTAAAAGCGTTATTGATGGTAGGCCACTGGTTTCTATAATTGCCCGCTACGCGATAGGTTCCAAAAAATTTACCAGTAAAAGCAGGATTCAGCGTCAAGGGTGAGGAGAAAAACTGTGAAAAATGGGGGTCCTGTGCCGAGGCTTTGCCCAGCAAAAACAGACAGATCACCCATAAATAGTTTTTCATTTTACCCATCACCAATTCGAATTTAAGCCAAAGCCCGCTAGCTTGAAGCAATTAAGCAAAAATTGCCCCTTATTAACTTTTTCTTAGAACCAAACTGTCTAGGATTGGACTTTTACACCAAATGCTAGGTCACCTGCATCGCCTAGGCCCGGTACAATATAGCCTTTGGCCGTAAGCTCGTCATCAATATCGCCACACCAGATCTTGATTTGGTTCCCTGCTTCGCGATGAACAAACTCAATACCCACCGTGCAAGCAATAGCAGCTACTATATGAATGGCTTTTGGGTTGCCTTCGTTCTTAATATATTGGATGGTTTTTACCAAGGAAGCACCTGTTGCCAACATGGGATCACTGATAATCACAATCCTATTTTCCAAACTAGGGCTACTCATGTATTGTAGGTTAATCTCAAAACTACCATCGCGATGGTGTTTTCTGTAAGCCGAGATAAAGGCATTGTCTGCCTTGTCAAAATAGTTCATCATGCCATGGTGTAAAGGAACCCCAGCACGTAAAATGGTGGCTAGTACGGGTTGTTCTTCCAAGACCTTACTCTCGTGAATCCCCAATGGGGTGGGGGTTTCCTGTACTTTCCAAGGAAGTTCTTTGCTAATTTCGTAAGCGGCAATTTCTCCAATCCGCTCAAGGTTTCTGCGGAAACGCATACGGTCCCCTTGTACATTTACATCTCTTAATTCAGATACCCAGTTGCTCACCAGGCTATGTTGTTCACTTAAATTTACGATCATGATCTAGGTATTTGAAGTTAGATTTGGGTTGTCAAAACTAAAATCAAACCACTGTAATAGGAAATTTATGTTTTACAAAGCCATTGGACTCATGAGCGGGAGCAGTTTAGACGGTTTAGACCTGGTTTTTGCCGAGTTCACAGAAATTGCTGGAAAATGGGAATATAGCATCAAGGCGTCGGCCTGTTATCCCTACAGTACTGAGTGGCAAAACCAATTAAAAAATGCTACCAGTCTTTCTGCTTATGATTATCAGCTATTACATACCAATTATGGAAGGTTGTTGGGAGAAGGCGTTAATAGATTTATCCAGGAGTTTGATTTGGAACACCAGGTACAATTAATAGGATCCCATGGTCATACCAGTTTTCATGTTCCAGAATTGGGGATGACGGGTCAATTGGGATGTGGTGCTACTATTGCAGCAACAACGGGTATTAATACGGTCAGTGATTTGCGGATTATGGACGTTGCCCTAGGTGGTCAGGGTGCCCCCATTGTTCCCATAGGTGAAAAATTATTATTGAATAAATATGCGTATCTCTTAAACCTAGGAGGCATAGCCAATATTACCGCCAATAAAGCGGATGGTTATTTGGCCTTTGATATCTGTGCTGCCAATAGGGTGATGAATATTTTTTGCGAACAGATTGGCAAGGAATATGATGCCGGTGGCGATATAGCCAAGAGCGGACAATTGCATACGGGTTTGTTAACCAAATTAAATGGCTTGGATTATTATAAGCAACCCTATCCAAAGTCATTGGCCAACGATTTTGGTACGGATCAAGTGTATCCACTTATGGCAACTTATGAACTGTCTGTGCCAGATGCGTTGCGCACTTATGTTGAACATATTGCCATGCAAATTGGTTATGCCGTTAATGCTTTACAAGGCGGTAAAATGGAAGAGAAAGCCTCTTTATTAATCACTGGTGGGGGAGCACATAATTATTTCTTAATTGAAAGAATTGCTGCTGCAGTAAAACCATTTGGCATTAACGTAGCCATTCCTGAACAGGAATTAATTGATTACAAAGAAGCCTTGGTCATGGGACTACTGGCTGTACTGCGATGGAGAGAAGAAAACACGGTTTTACACAGCGTTACTGGCGCCAAAAGAAGCAGCATTGGTGGTGCGGTTTGGATAGGTCAAGAAGCTTGATCTGGCACTAATGGAATAAAGCTAAAACTATCTCCATCAAATAACCCTTTGTCACTCAATTTTAAATGAGGAATCACCAATAGTGCCATAAAGCTCAAAGTCATAAAAGGTGCTTCCAGGCTGGATCCTAGGTCTTTGGCCATTCGGTCTATTTTGGTATAGGCAGCAGCAACTTGGTAGCCATCATCGGTACTCATAAGTCCTGCAACTGGCAAACCCAGAACAGCTTCTACATCACCATCCACCACGCTTACACCACCCCTTTCTTTGATCACCAAATTAATGGCTTTGGCCAAGCTTTCATCATCCACACCAACCGCTACAATATTGTGACTATCATGTGCCACAGAAGAAGCAATGGCTCCTCTTATAAATCCAAAATTTTGAATAAAACATTTGGCAATAGGAGCTGCATGGTATCGGTTCACCACTACCATTTTTAGAATATCTCTACTGGGATTACTAACCAATAATTCGTTTTCAATAGTTGGTTCCAACCAAAGTTTGTTGGTGATTAATTGACCATCCAATGCTTCCATCACGGGCATTTTTCCTTCAATAGATGGATATGCATTTGCAGCAATGATTAAATCTTCTTTTGCAATTGGAGCACAGTCAAATTGATTGATGGCAATTTCTGCAACAGATGGTATTAAGCTCTTGCCGTTTTCTGCCACCAATTGTCCATTGATATAGGTCTGTTGAATGATGAAATTTTTGAGGTCATCGGTAATGATAAAATCTGCGTCATCGCCTTCACAAAGTAGCCCCATGTCAAGATCATAGTGCAGAACTGGATTCACGGATGCCGCGCGAAGAACAGTAAACAAATCAATACCCTTTGCCACCGCGCGCGCGCAAAGCTGATTAATATGACCTGCTTCTAAACTATCTGGGTGCTTGTCATCAGAACAGAACATGATCAAATTTGGATGGTCTTCTAGCAGTTCAATCAAGGCTTCAAAATTCTTGGCAGCACTACCTTCACGGATAATGATTTTCATGCCATGTTCTATTTTATCCAGCGCTTCTTCCTTTGTAAAACATTCGTGGTCCGTAGAAATACCAGCTTCAATATAGGCTTTGGCGGTAGCACCCCTTAGTCCTGGTGCGTGTCCATCAATGGGTTTGTTGAGTGCGTGAGCTGCCCTAATTTTTTGCATCACTTCCGGATCTTGATTCAGTACCCCAGGAAAGTTCATCATCTCACTCAAGTATTTAATTTCTGGCTTCTCCAACAAAGCTTTTACAGCCGCCGCATCAAGGCTAGCACCAGCTGTTTCAAAGATGGTAGCAGGCACACAGCTAGGTGCGCCAAAATTAAATTTAAAAGGCACTTTCTTGCCATTATTAATCATGTATTCCACGCCTTCTAAACCACATACATTGGCAATTTCATGGGGGTCACTCACGGTTGCAATGGTACCATGTACCACGGCCAATCTGGCAAATTCACTGGGTATGAGCATGCTACTTTCAACGTGTACGTGCGCGTCAACAAAGCCTGGCAGAATATAATTCCCTTCTTGAACAGGAAGACCCGTATGTGCTATCTTTTCAATCTTTCCATCTACTATGTCTAAACTCACATGGTATATAGACTTTTTCCAAACGTCCACTAAATTACCGGTGATACTAAAACTTGCTTGTGCCATGGTTTACTTATACTAGATTTGAAGGTAGAACATATCTAAAACAGACCCATGAAATTTTTAGCACTATTAGTATTGAATTGCTTTTTATTAGTTCAAGTAAAGGCCCAGAATTTGGATTCTGTGATCAACCAATTTGAAGCAACTTATGGAGGTAGAGAAAAATTAAAGTCCTTGACATCTATGCAAATGGAATCGGTGTTAAAATTAAATCTGATGGGACAGGCATTAGAGATTAACCTGAATACGGTTAAAGAAAATGGCAAATTGTTTAGAAGAGATATGGCGGGTATTATGGGTATGGGTTCATCTTATACCCTAGTCACCGACACGGCAGGTTGGGCTTATATTCCATCTCTTCCCTCTTTTGGCGGATCTGCAGCCACCAGCCCTGCTTTGCAAAAAATGACGCCTGAAGAATTAATAGGGCAACAATTTGAAATGGATTGTTCTGGACCATTTGGTCCCCTAGTTGATTATGCTGCAAAAGGCAACAAAGCCGAATTATTGGGCATAGAAAAAATAGACAAACAGGATTGCTATAATATTAAACTCACGCTCAAGTCAGGGCAGTTTATACAATACCTGATTAGTACAGCAGATTATCATGTGTTACAGGTAAGTGCCGTGGGCGATATGGCCGGCAACCTAACTGGTTTTGCATCTATTATGAAAATGATGGGGAATGGAAGAGGCAGAAAGGCAAAGACTACCATTCAGTATAAAAAATACATGAAGATCAACGGAATCCTTTTTCCCATGGAGCAGGTGATTAGTTTTGGACCAATTGAAACCACTATCAGCATTCAATCGGTGCAATTCAACCAACCCA
This sequence comes from uncultured Sphingobacteriia bacterium, assembly GCA_945957225.1. Lineage (GTDB taxonomy): Bacteria > Bacteroidota > Bacteroidia > Chitinophagales > Chitinophagaceae > Sediminibacterium. The sequence goes on from CAMFKK010000032.1 coordinate 9,730, forward strand.
TTGATAAAATGTTCTATCGTAATTCCAAATAACATTACTGGCTTATTCAAGAAAAATAGCTACTGATGTTAGTTCTTGCCATTTATTTTTTGAATAGGAAGGATTGCTTTGTAACTTGATGCTCCAATTCTATACACATGAGAAAAAGCATCCTGATGTCTTTATCGGCCTGTCTGTTATTGACGGGTCTGATGGCACAAAAAAAACAAGTCAAGACAAGTACTAGTCCCGCAGTGGAAACCAATGCCGATTCGGCGCTTTTTTCCAAAGTAAAATTCCGTCAAATGGGTCCTTTTAGGGGAGGACGTAGTGGCGCGGTAGCGGGTAGTTACAAAAACAAAATGAATTTTTATTTTGGTAGCACTGGTGGTGGTGTTTGGAAAACCACTGACGGCGGCAGTAACTGGAAAAATATTTCTGACAAGTATTTTGGCGGAACCATTGGTTCTGTTGCGGTGGCGCAGAGCGATGAAAATATATTGTATGTAGGTGAAGGAGAGAATACCATGCGTGGTAATGTCTCAGAAGGTTTGGGTGGCATTTGGCGTTCAGATGATGCAGGTAGAACCTGGCGTAATCTGGGGTTAAAAGATGGACGTCATATAACACGCATCATTATTCATCCTAGAGATCCCAATACGGTTTGGGTAGGCGTGATGGGTCATTTGTTTGGACCCAATGAAGAACGCGGTGTGTTCAAAACCACCGATGGTGGAAAGACCTGGAAAAAAATGTTGTATGCCAATAACCAAACAGGTTGTTCAGACCTAGTAATGGAGCCAGGCAATCCAAATGTATTTTATGCAGGTATGTGGCATGTGATCAGAACGCCTTATAGCATGGAGAGTGGTGGAGAAGGAAGTGGAATCTATAAATCTATAGATGGTGGAGAAACCTGGAAAAATATTTCTACCAACAAAGGTTTTCCAAAAGGTGTTTGGGGTATTGTAGGTGTGGCAGTGGCTCCATCCAATACAGATAAAGTATTTGCCATTGTGGAAAATGCCAATGGTGGTTTATTTATGAGCAATGATGGTGGAGAAACTTGGAGTCTGAATTGCAGCGACAATAATATTCGTCAACGCGCTTGGTACTATACCAAGGTATATGTAGATCCCAAAAATGAAAACCTGGTTTACTGCCCTAATGTAGAGTTTATGCGTAGCCGTGATGGTGGTAGAACTTTTACCAGTGTAAATACACCACATGGTGACCACCACGATTTGTGGATTGATCCAGAAGACGGCAATAGAATGATTGTTGCCGATGATGGCGGTGCACAAATAAGTTATGACGGAGCTTCTAATTGGAGCAGCTTAATGAATCAGCCTACTGCACAAATCTATCGCGTAAGCACCGATAACGCTTACCCTTACAATATCTTGGGTGCCCAACAAGACAACGGAACTTTTAGAATGAAGAGCCGTACCAATGGTCCAGGTATTACAGAAAGAGATTGGGAAGGTACTGCTGGTTCTGAAAGTGGTTATGTTGTAGCAGATCCATCAAATCCAGATATTGTTTATGGTGGTAACTATGGTGGTTATTTGTCAAGACTGGATCACAAGACCGGTGAGAACCGTGCCATCAATGTTTGGCCTGATAACCCCATGGGGGCTGGCGCCGATGTGTTGAAATATAGATTCCAATGGAATTTTCCATTCTTCTTTTCTCCGCATAATCCAAAGCGTTTGTATGCCGGTGGCAACCATTTGTTTGTGACTGAGAATGAAGGACAGAGTTGGGAAACCATTAGTCCAGATTTAACCACCAATGATAAAAGCAAACAAGCTTCTAGCGGTGGACCCATTACCAAGGACAATACTTCGGTTGAATATTATTGCACCATTTTTACTGGAACAGAATCTCCATTGGAAAAAGACCTGCTTTGGATTGGTAGTGACGATGGTGTGTTGAGCATGAGTAAAAACGGCGGAAAAAATTGGGAAACTGTAACCCCTCCTGCTGCTGGTAAATGGATGATGTGGAACTGTATTGAAACAGATCCTTTCAAAAAAGGAACTGTGTATGTGGTGGGTACCAAATACAAGTCAGACGATTTTACTCCGTATCTGTTTAAATCTGAAGACTATGGTAAAACCTGGACTACCATTACCAATGGCATTGATAAAATGCATTTTACCCGTGCCTTACGTGCAGACCACAAACGTCCCGGTTTGTTATATGCTGGTACCGAATATGGTTTGTATATCAGTTATGACTATGGTGCAAATTGGAAACCATTCCAGTTAAACCTGCCCATTGTTCCCATTACAGATTTGACCATTAAGGAAAATGATTTGATTGTAGCTACACAGGGTAGGGCTTTCTGGGTATTAGATGACCTAACTGTTTTGCAGGAAAAAGACAATGCTGGTCTTGCTAAAAACCTACACGTATTTCCTGTAAATGATGCCTACCGTTCTGAAGGCGGAGGTAGAAGAAGAAGAAGTGCTGGTGGGGGTAGCGCTATTCCCAATATTGGCGAAAATCCATTGAGTGGAGCTGTGTTCAATTATCATTTAAGAAATACCAATGACTCTTCTAGAGTATCTATCAGTATCTATGACAAACAGTCTAAGTTGATCAAAACCTTTAGCACAAAGTCAAAAGATGCTGCTGATAAGTTAGAGATTAATGAAGGATTGAATCAATTTGCATGGGACCAAAATTATCCAGAAGGTGAAAGAGCAGATGGTATGATTCTATGGAATGGTGGTGTGGGCGCTGTTAAAGCCGCACCTGGCAAATACAGTGCGCGTTTCCGTTATGGCAAAGACAGTGTAGACGTTCCTTTTGTGATCAAGAACCTGTCTCTTATACACATCTCCGAGCCCACGAGAC
>CAMFKK010000033.1 GCA_945957225.1 uncultured Sphingobacteriia bacterium
CGCTTTCTACTTGTTGGCGCGCCACAGAAAGCGCTTCCTCGTATTTGTTTTCCTTAATCAGGCGCGCAAATTTTTTAGAACCCGTTACATTGGTTCTTTCACCCACGTTGACAAAATTGGTCTCGGGTCTAATGACCAAGGGTTCTAATCCAGATAAGCGTAAGTATGGTTTGATGCTAAGCATAGTTCTTTTTTAAAGTGCAGATTCAAGTACAGGTAAGGGTCTTGGTTTTAAATGCTGTACATTTTGTGCAATATGTTTTATATGATCTGGCGTGGTGCCGCAGCATCCACCTACAATATTCACAAATCCTTGCTCTGCCCATTCTTCAATAAAATGTGCAGTTTCATGGGGTTGTTCATCATATTCACCCATGGCATTGGGTAAACCCGCATTGGGATATGCCGATGTATGACAAGCAGCTATACTGCTTAATTCTTCAATATGGCTGCGCATTTCTGCAGCACCTAAGGCACAGTTCAAACCTACACTCAGTGGGTTGGCGTGCATCACAGAAGTATAGAAAGCTTCTAAAGTTTGTCCACTCAAAGTACGGCCAGATGCATCTGTGATAGTACCACTGATCATCACGGGTAATTCTGGAATACCCTTATCTCTAAAATATTTCTTAACGGCAAAAATGGCTCCCTTGGCATTAAGGGTATCAAAAATGGTTTCAATTAAAATGATGTCTACACCACCATCTACTAAACCACCAATCTGCTCATAATAAGCAGCAACTACCTCATCAAATGTGACTGCCCTATAACCAGGATTGTTTACGTCAGGAGACAAACTAAGGGTCTTATTCAAAGGGCCTATCGCGCCAGCAACAAATCTTGGTTTGGCAGGATTGAGTGCCGTGTATTTATCAGCAGCTTTTCTAGCACACTGTGCAGCTGCCACATTTAATTCATAGGCCAATGATTGCATATCATAATCCGCCATGGCAATCACAGTACTACTAAAAGTATTGGTTTCAATAATATCCGCTCCTGCTTCCAGATATAATTCGTGGATGCCAATGATGATCTCGGGTTTGGTGATGCATAGTAGGTCATTATTACCCTTTACATCTGTATGCCAGTCTTTAAATCGCTCCCCGCGATAGTCTGCTTCTTCTAATTTATGACGCTGAATCATGGTTCCCATAGCCCCGTCAATCACCAAGATCCTTTCTGCCAATGCTTGTTTAATGTCCATACCAATAATTTATTCCTAGTGCATAGCACTGGAAAGTGAATAGATCCGAACCATAAAACGCAAGGAGAGAATGCTGTGGAGCTCTTCAAGACGTTTATTAGTTCGTTTGTCCCCACGTATGGGGATTGCAGGCCGAACAATAAACAAATCCGCCTGCTATTGTGCAAAAATAGCAGGCGGAGCTTGATTTTCCAAGAATATAGTGCAATTAGGGTGGCTGTTCAGCCAATGCTAACCTGATTAGGGTACAATAATGGCGTCTTTTAATACCACATCACTCAAAAATCCTGTGCAAATTCCTTTTACGGTAATTGTTTGACCCACTTTCAAACTGGGTTCTGCTTTTTTTAAGGTACAGAAAACACTGGCAAATGGGTCTTCAGACTTGAGGGTAATAGTGGTATTACCAGCTTGATCTGTCTTGGTTTCCGCAATTTCGCCCTTGATTTCAATGGGCTTGTCTAAGTAAAGCGCATTGGCATTGGTTTCATTTTCTTGATAAGCTTTTACCAATGATGCAGCCGTAATTTGAATTCCTTTTTCATCGGCCACGTCTCTTTTGAAATGGGTAGGCGCATAAAAGACAAAGAACCAAACGGCTGCAATAGCTATCAAAATAGTTATCAAGGCCCCTATCAATATTTTTTGTTTCATAAACTCAAGGATAAAAGATGTACAATAGTTAGACTACCATTTGTTCTTAAACTCTTTGGGTTTTACAATGGTAAACACCCTTGAAATATTGAATCCAAAATGGATATCCCCATCGCCCCATTTACCGGTGGTTTCATGAATAAAACTGCGTTCTGTAGTACCATAAGAATTGGTCAAATGCAATTGAAATACGTGGCCCCCTGTTTCAATATCCACCCCAAAAGACATGGAATTGGTATAACCATCAAAAGGGGTAAACTGATAATAATATTCACCAGTCAGGTTGACCCTTTTAGAAACTCTTTGACGGGCTGCAACACCCATACTCCACATCATCTTATTATCGGTTGGCTTTGGGGTAGCACTATAATACACCATGGTAGGCATCAACTGCAAAGATGTATAGTCATTGAATTTACGCGCAATCAATAATTGGTGTGAATGAAAGAAATTTTGCGTTTTAAATGCGCTTGCTGCTGGATCAAAGTTTTTGATGGTCCGCCACATGCCAGTTCCAACATAGCTTAAGGTAATTGGCATGGCCGATGGTCCTGTAGACTGCTGCAGTATCTTGTATTTCAGAAGGGCAGTAAACTCTTTGTCATAAGTTCCACGGCTTATCCCCACCATTAATCTATCTGTAATACCATAATCCAAGGCAAGTCTTGTAAATGCATTGTCTAATCCAAAAAATTCATAACTACCACCGCTGATAGAGCCAAAACGGTGAGAGATTCTAAAGTCTAAAATGCCTTTTCCAACATTTTCAACTGAGTGTCCACTTACAATCCTGGTTGATTTGAAGGTGGACCGTACTTTTTCTGATACGGGACTACTACTGTCTTTGAATAAGTCAGTTTGTGCTTTTAAAGAATAGCTGTTCATCAACAGCAATAAACAGGTAATGGCAACAAGTGGGTGTTTGTTTTTCAAGGTGATTTGTTTTATTCGTAAATGCAATAAAGGCTGATAGTGGCTTCAGGAGCAATTTTGGATCCTATATAACTACCAGAAATATTAAAGTCTTTCAATTTGATTTTGAGATCACTTTTGAGCATGATCTTGCCGCTACTTAATACGGTTAGTGTTCCTTTTACCGTCATTTTTTTACTTACTCCTTGAATGGTTAGGGTGCCTTCTGCTTTCACTTCATTGGCACCAGCTTTTGTTAGGTCTAAACGTTGTAGGTCATTGATATAGCCTTTGAATTCCGCTTTTGGGAACTTGCTACTCTCCATATAATTCTCATTAAAATGGTCTTCCATCAATTGGTTTTCAAATTTGAAACCTTTAATCAATACACTAAATACCAATTGTCCATTGCTTTCTAACCACCTACTATCTCCTTGGTTATTTACAGCACGAATGGTTTCTACTGGGGAACTAGCGTTAAATTTAACCTGACCCGATTTGGTGCTATACATTTTTTGGGCAGAAACTTGCAAAGCAAAAATCAATGACAAGATGAATAAGCAATTTTTCATGTAATTATTTTTAGGTTGATGGTAGAGATTGCACAATTAAATTTATTGATTCTATAGCTTAAATAGCAAATAGTTCCCCTTGCATCTAACCTTTAGACAGAATTACGGTAAATGCTTTGAGAAAGTTGCCCCTGAAGAAAAAATAAAATGGAATTTATTTGACGTATTGTTGAATAGGCAGTCTATTGGCAATACTTCTGGCTAGGGTCATTTCATCTGCGTATTCTAGTTCTCCGCCAAATGCAATACCTCTAGCAATAGTAGTAATCCTGCAAGGAAATTGTTCCAGTTTTTTCTGAATATAATATATAGTGGTATCTCCCTGAATATTGGGGCTCAATGCAAAGACCAATTCCTCAATACCCTCATTTTTTATTCGCAGTATCAGGGGTTCAATATTCAATTGGTCTGGTCCAATGCCATCAAGAGGAGAAATGATACCATCTAAAACATGATAGGTTCCATTGAATTGTTGGGTGCTTTCAATAGCAATGACGTCTCTAATATTCTCCACCACACAAATCATGCGTTGATTGCGTTGTGAATTGGAACAGATAGAACAAATATGCCCATCGCTTACATTAAAACAACGCTGGCAAAATTGAATATCTCTGCGCATTTTGGCAATGGTCTCACCAAAAAACTGAACTTCATTCACGTCTTGTTTCATCAGGTGCAAGACCAGACGTAGGGCTGTTTTTTTACCAATACCCGGGAGCTTGGAAAATTGTAATACAGCGTTTTCAAGTAGAGCGGAAGGGAGTTGCATTTGGTAAAGATAAGCAGCCCTCTGACTTCTGATTCAATCTCATGCCTTTTTTTAGTGGGAATGCATTGCTAATGGCTTTCCCCCTTTTTTGAATACCCATTCACTTGTCAATAAATAAGCGCCAGATACAACAATGGCCATTCCATTCTTCAAACCAGAGAGAATCTCAATTTGGTCCTCATTCTCTAGACCAGTTCTAACCATTACGGGCTGGAATTGGTTCTTTGAAATGGCCACCCATACCATGGCTCCATTAGCATCCCTGATTACTGCATTGCTGGGTAGGGTTAAACTTTTACGCTCGGGCGATTTTAAAACAACATAGGCAGCCATACCCGGTTTCAAAACATGGTTCTGGTTGGGAATACTCACCCTTAATAGATTTATTCTAGTATCAGGATTGATTTCTGGGTTTACAAATTCAATACGACCTTTTAATGTTAAACCCACTAGGTCAGGAAACCTAGCTAAGACCTCACTACTGTTGTTAATACTAGATAGCTGAGAAGTGTAAACCTGGGCCTCTACCCAAACCTGGTCAAGATCAGAAGTTTTGATTACGGGAGAACCCTCCATTACATAATCGCCCTCCTTAAAACTCAACTGTGTTATATAACCACTTACATTGCTATAAAATAGGGTAATGGGGCTTGCTTTTTTATTGTTAGCCATTTCAGTAATCTGCTTTTCAGACATGCCCCAAAGCAGTAGTTTGTGTTTGGATGCTTGAAGTAATTGCTGAAAATTTATCAAGGGCTCATTGGCAAACGCGCGCTGTTTGTCAAGTAATAGCAAATATTCTTGTTTGGCATTATTCAATTCTTCACTATATAATTCAAATACAGGATCCCCTTTTTTAATATAATCTCCCAGGTTTTTAACATATAGTTTTTCCATTCTGCCATTTACCCTTGCACTTATGGTATTGGCATGCATTTGGTCAAAATTAACGGTCCCAGTTAATACCTGCTCGTCACCAATACGCCCGTTTTGAATACTGTCTATTTGAATATTACCCAATTTGATTTGTTGGTCACTTAACTCTAAGTATCCTCCTGATTCCTTGTTTTGTTGTTTCACCTTGGTTAATTCCATTTTGCAAATAGGACATTTGCCTGGCTTATCACTAACCACTTGGGGGTCCATTGAACAGGTATAATAAAAACCCGAATCAGTCAATGGTTGTTCTTTTTTTAATCCTTTGCAGGAACAGAAAACTACAAGGACAAGTACCAATATTATTTGTTTCATACTCATTGCTTGGTATTGATAAAACTTTCACTATCCATCAAGTATTGCGCATTAGTGGCAACACTATCCGTTTCTTTTAATCCCGCGATTATTTGAATTAGGTTTCCATGTTCAATGCCAGTCTGCACTTTCCACGCCCTAAATCCTGATAATTCTTTTTTGAAAACCATTTTATCCATGCCTAAAGAAATTAATGCGTCTTTAGGAAGCCAATTGGCTTGGCCGGTACTAACATGAATCTGTGCTTTTACCTGAGAGCCAATAGGTATTTTCAAAGATTGGTTATTGAAAAATACCCTTACTGTTTGGGTCTTACTATCTTTTCTAAAAAAAGGTTCTACAAAGTCAATAGTAGCTTGAAAATGTTTATCAGGAGCTGTTTCAGGAGAAATTTCTACAGGGTTTCCCTTTTTAACCAATGCCACTTGATCTGCCCATAAGTTTAAAACTGCCCATGCTTTGTCTGGGTTTAACACCTGAAAAACAGTGCTTTCTTTTTGTACATACATGCCTTCTTTTAAACTTAATTCTTCTGTTTGTTGGGCAATATCTTTCATAATGCCTGGTTCTCTTTGCATCTGGCTTCCATTTCCTGCTTCGTGTATATGACCACTATAGTTACTGTACACAGAGATGGTGGCTTTAGGATTAAGTGTTTTAATCAGGTCTTCCAAAGCAGTTCCATCCATTCCCAATAGCAAGAGTTTAGTTTTAGCTGCTGCAATAAAAACCGTATTCTTAGGATCGTTTTTTAGTAAGAAAACCAGGTTCTGTTGAGCAGTCATGATTTCTGGACTATAGATATCCATAATTTTTGCTCCCTTTTCAACACTTTGGTACCTATAACGAACATATAGTCTCTCTATTCTTCCAGAAATTCTTGCTGCAATACTTCCCTCATATCTGGTATCATAGGCAATACTCCCAAGTGAGGAAAGCAATATTTCTTTGTTTGCTTTCTGATAGCCAATTACTGGAATATTTGAAACCACATATTGATTGGTGGGTTTAAGTAAATCATCTAAAGATACTTCCGTATTTCCAGAAGACTCTGTGACTTTTACCAGAGCCATGCCACATTTTGGACAGTCTCCTGGATGGTAACTCCATACTGAATCTTGTGGCATGGGGCAGAAATAAGTCAAGGCCTTTTCTGGCTCTTTGTTTTTTTGCTTTTTGTTATTGAACCATTGGCAACTAGATAGCGCCAAGCCCATGCTTATTATAATCATGATTTGTTTCATTTCTTTTCCATTAAGCGTTCAATAGCCACCTGTGTTTTGAATACTGCGGATAATAGGTCTAGGTATTGTAGTTGGGTCATATAAAGGGTTTCCCAAGCATCGTAGAGCATATATAATTCTTCTGTATTTTGTTCATAGGCCAATTGCATGGATTTATAATTATTGTTGAGTGCAGGGATAATTTCTTTTTCATACAACTGCATTTGTTGTTGCTTTAAGACCCATTCATTTCGCATACCACTAGCCATACCACTGTATTCATTAGCCAACATTTCTTTCTGACTTTGAAGTGCACTTGCCTTCCACTTCAAACTTTCTACATTGGCCTTATTCATTTTGGATGACCAGTTGGTCAATGGTAGTTTCAACATACCCATCAACGTAAATTGCATGGGTAAGCCACCAAACCCAAACATATGTTCATAGCGTACCCCAAACTGAGGCTTTAGTGCTGATTTTTCTTGTTCCTGTTTTAAATAGCTCAATTGAATATCTCTGTCAATTGCTCGTAAGTCACTGCGTTGTTGATAAAATAAACTACTATCAAAGGCCATATTGCTATAATTGGCCAATTGGTAAGCAGTATCAATTTTAAATCTTGTTGAAGGATTTCTGCCCATCAAACTATTAATCCTTATCCTTTTTTCTTCTATCTCTGATTCATACATTAACTGCATGTTCTTTAGATTTCCAATGGCTGCTTTTGCCTTATAATAGGCACTAATTTTATCCAATCCATTTTTAAAACGGATTTCTGCATTACTGATCATAAAGCTCAGTAATTGTTGGTTTTCCTTTAAAACCGCTAATTTTTTTTGAAGAATAATCCAATCAAAAAAATTGCTTTTTGCATCCTGTACCAATTCATTAATGGTAGCATTCTTCTTTTCCTTTTCAACACTAGACATGGCAGACATATAAGCTAGATCTGCCTCCTGCTTTTTTTTATTGGGTAACATCTGCTGTCCCCCAATCATATATTGCCCCATGCCATTGGTCACTGTTGGGGGCATTCCTCCCATTGCTGTTTCTGTTTTCCTCCACATATTGGGATTATAGGGTGTCATGAAAAAGCCCGTGCTGAATTCTGGGGCCATCCATGACTTTGCCCCTTTTGAAGCTTCGTCTATGGATCTGATTTCATGATCATACATTTTTGCAACAGGGTGTTTGCTTTGTATACTATCAATAATTTGTTCCAGACTCAAAGTTTGGGCTGATAAATTGCTACTTATTACTAGTAACAAGTAAAAAAGGGGTTGCTTAATGTTTTGCATGGATCAATTCAATTTTACCTTTACGTTTCAATTCTCTTTCCTTTATAATTTCAAAAATCACTGGCGTTATTAGTAATACATAAATAGTAGAACTAATCACACCTCCAATTAATGGAAGGGTAATTGGGCGCATAATATCACTACCAACTCCCGTTGACCATAGAATTGGAATAAGACCAAACAGGCCAATCAATACAGTCATGAGTTTGGGTCTTAGTCTTTTTACAGAACCCTCCATCACAAATTTTCTAATGATGCTGGCATTTAAGCCATTAGCGTTATTTCCATGTTCTGCTACCATTTTTTCCATGGCTTCATTCAAATAAATGGTCATGAGCATAGCCGTTTCAATAGCAATCCCAAATAAGGCTATAAAGCCCACTGCTACGGCTACAGAAAGATTTAATTGGTAAGCATAAATCATAAATATGCCACCTACAAGCGCAAATGGAACCGTGAGGATGGTTACCAATGCTTCTTTTAATGAATCATAAGTAAAGTACAAGACTAGAAAGATGATACAAATGACAAAAGGAAGAATTAACATCAAACTTTTCTTAGCCCTAATTTGATTTTCCCATTGGCCACTCCATTCTAGAAAATATCCTTTGGGAAGTTTGAACATCATCTTATTCAATTTATTCTGGGCATCTTGAACCGTACTACCAAGATCACGTTCTCTCACATTAAACAAGATGGTTCCTCTTAGTAAAGCATTCTCAGAATTAATCATGGGTGGTCCATCAGAAAGTGTAATCTCAGCAACTGCTTCTAAAGGAATGGGACCTAAATTCATGGTTGGTACTTGAATCCGTTTAAGTGCTTGTAGGTTATTTCTAAAATCTTGGCCATACCTGGCATTCACACTGAATCTTTGTCTTCCTTCAATGGTAGTAGTTAATTTCATCCCACCCAAGGCACTTTCAATAACCGTATTCACTTCATCAATACTCAAGCCATACCTGCCAATTTCATCACGTTTAACAATAATGTCAATATATCGCCCACCGGTAATAGGTTCTACATACAAGTCCTTTACGCCATCTATCCCTTCTAATTGTTGTTTAATTTTTTCTGCAAATGCATAAATACTGTCAAGGTTCTGCCCATATACTTTTAATCCTACATCGGTTCTAATACCGGTAGAAAGCATATTAATTCTATTAATAATGGGTTGGGTCCAACCATTGGTTACACCAGGAATCTGCAGTTTGGCATTTAACTCATTAATGATACTATCCTTGGTCATTCCAGCTCGCCACTCATGTCTTGGCTTTAGTAGGATAATTGTTTCAATCATACTAATGGGAGAGTTATCTGTAGCAGTATTGGCCCTTCCTGCCTTACCCAAGACATGCGCTACTTCTGGAACTGTACCAATGAGTTTGTCCTGTACCTGTAAAATGCGCTTGGCTTCTGAGTTGGCTACATCGGGTAAAGTAACAGGCATAAAGAGTAAACTGCCTTCGTCTAAAGGAGGCATAAATTCTGACCCCATTTTTGTTAGCATCAATAGACCAATGGCCAATGCCATCAAATTTAAAAACAAGGTGGTTTTCCTAAATTTCAAACATAGTCTTAAGATAGGAGTGTATATTTTTTCTAATATACTGGTAATTGGGTTGGCAGATTCTGGCTGCAGTCTTCCCTTTAAGAAAAATGAAATCAAAACTGGCGTAAGGGTAATGGCCAATATGGCATCTACCAATAAGATAAATGTTTTTGTCCATGCCAAGGGATGGAATAACTTACCCTCCATACCGGTTAGTAAGAAAACAGGTAAGAAAGATGTAATGACAATAATGGTTGAATAAAAAACTCCTGGGCCAACTTGCTTTGAAGATTTCTTAATAATGTCCATTCTTTCTTCAGCGGTCAGTGGATCTTTCTGTCTGTTAAACCAATTACTCATAACGCTGATTTTTTGGATGATTGAATCTTTGCAGTCTGCGCCACGCTTAAATGCCGATAAGCATTTTCAACCATGACTATCCCATCGTCAACCACCACCCCAATGGCAAGTGCAATACCTGTTAAAGACATGATATTTGATGAAATGCCAAAAGCTTGTAATAGAATAAATCCTATTGCCACAGAAATGGGTAATTGAATCAAGATAATCAAAGCGCTACGCCAGTGAAATAAGAAGACCAATACAACAATAGAAACGGCAATCATTTCTTCTATCAGGGTTCCCTTTACAGATTCAATGGCATCTTGAATAAGGGTGCTTCTATCATAAGAAGTTTTAAAATGAACACCCTCTGGTAGACCCTTTTCAACCTCTTTCATTTTTGCTTTAACTGCTGCAATAACTTTATTAGCATTTTCATTGTAGCGCATTACTACTATACCACCAACAACCTCTCCCTTACCATCCCTATCAAAAATTCCCAGTCTCAAATCGCCCCCCATTTGTACAAATCCTATGTCTTTTACCCTTACAGGAATCCCGTTATAATTGGCTAGCGCAATGTTTTCTAAGTCTTCTTTATTCTTGATATAGCCCAATCCTCTAATGATATAGGCCATATCGGCCATTTCAAATTTTCTGCCACCTACATCATTATTATTGGCTTTAACCTTGTTCATGACATCCATTAAAGAGACGTTGTAGTATTGCAATTTTACTGGGTCAATCACTAGTTGATACTGTTTTTCAAACCCTCCAAATGATGCCACTTCTGCTACACCAGGAACGGTTTGGAGGGCAAGTTTTACATACCAATCCTGCATGGCTCGCTGTTCTCCTAGATCCATTTTTGGTGCATCCAAATGATACCAGAAAATATGACCAACGCCTGTACCATCTGGCCCCAAACTAGGGCTTACTGCTTGTGGTAATAAGCGTTGTGCAAAATTTAAACGCTCCATGACCCTGGTGCGTGCCCAATAGATATCGGTATTGTCTTCAAAAATCAGATATACAAAACTCATCCCAAACATAGACGAGCCCCTAATATTTTTGATCTTTGGAATCCCTTGTAGATTGCTGACAAGTGGATAGGTAACCTGGTCTTCTATTACTTGTGGGCTTCTGCCCATCCATTCGGTGAAAACAATCACTTGGTTTTCACTAAGGTCTGGAATGGCGTCAATAGGATTTTGCTTTACTGCATAGACGCCCCAGGCAAATAGTAAACCGGATAATAGGAGTATAATTAGTCTGTTTTTTAGTGCTAGTTCAACTAGTTTCTGAACCATATTGGATGCATAGTGGCCTTGGCCGATAAAATTATAGTCTATAAATGACAGGAAATGCCAATAACCCAACAACTGTGGTTAGGCAACAAATAGCTATTAAATACTAAATCAAGAAACTGCAAACAAGCAGGAAGACTGCTGGAGCATGTATATCAGGCGGAGCATTGGAAGCATAAGTCATCAGGAATTGATGACCAAGTCTTGGGCATGATAAAATAAAAAAAGGTGAGGGTGTTAAAGCAACGGACTGTTGTTGAAATTCAAATTGGCCTAAACTAGCATTTTGATTCTGTTCGTTTTTGACAAATTTGCTTTCATTTTTACAACAACCAGTTTTTTTCTGAGAAGTTTTCATCCCGCATTTACTGCAGGTGTCATTGGCCTTTTTACTAAAACTGGTTTCGGCCAATTTGCCCATGCAGTAATGCAAATGCATGACCGCTCCTGTTGAGGATCCCAGGTAAACAAGGGCTAATATGGTAACCAATAGCTTTTTCACGCTTGTTCAAAATTATTCTTAATAGTTGAACTAGCGCACTTATTCTATAAATTCTAGGCTTTTATAGCTTATTTACGTTCGTTGACACCCAATTCATGAACGTATAATGTGATTTTTCTGGTAAATGCATCCAAGGATTCAGCGGATTGTTTGATAAAATAAAGCAGTTTAATCAGTTCTTCTGGTTGGTCTAAGTATTTCTCAAAAATCTTGCTGATACCTAGAATATTGGCTACCGGTTGTCTTACTTCATGAGACAACATGTATAAGAGTTCTTCCAATTCATGTATGCGCTGATTCTTAGCTTCTTCTGCTGCTTTTTTGTCATTTATCAGGGTTCTTAAGGAAAAATACTGGTGTATTTCCCCATCAGCATCTTTGATGGGTATAATAACGGAATCAAGCCAATAATAGGATCCGTCTTTGGCCCTGTTTTTTACCTCTCCTTTCCAAACCTGACCAGATTCAATGGTCTCCCACATTTCTTTGAAAAAGCTATCAGTATGGTAACCAGCATTAACTACATTATGGGATTGACCCAGTAATTCAACCATACTATATTTAGAAATTTCACAAAATTTTTGATTGGCATAAATAATCTTTCCTTCCCTATCAGTAATGGAACAGAAG
>CAMFKK010000034.1 GCA_945957225.1 uncultured Sphingobacteriia bacterium
TGTATAAGAGACAGCAACAGAACCTTTTATGGGTTTTGTTTGTGCTGCCAATTGTAGCAAGCATCCCATAAAAAAGATAAAAATTTGAATTTTTTTCATACAGCAAGTTTGTTTTAAACAGTTGACTAAGTTTAAGATTCCTTGAATCTACTTGCGTGCTAATAGAAACTAAAAGAGAAGCTGTTACATGCAATATTTACTAATTTCTTTGAAAATCAGAAAAGCAGAAACTTGGCTTCATCTGGCAATTATTACAGGCAAGCAAATAATCCAATGAAATCTAATACCAAAGTAGCTTAGTTTTCAAAGGTTAAAACTGTTTAGGAATTGTTTAATTACGCAATCGTTCCCGGTATCGATACCAAATTTTACCTTTCATATTTTCAAACATACTTATCAGATTTAAAGATGAAATGGCTGTCAAAACTAGGGAGGAGCATAAATAGCCTTAAATAAAAATAAAATCAGTAATTTGGTTCTAGTTATTTAGAGTCTAATTCTCACATTGAGCAATGAAATACGAAGCTGTTACTATTAAAGATATTGCCAAAGCCTTGGGGTTATCCACTTCAACGGTTTCTAGGGCATTAAGGGACAGTTATGAGATTAGCCCAACTACCAAGAAACAAGTTCTTGAATATGCGGAACAAATCAATTATAAACCCAATCCAATTGCCCTAAGTTTAAAAGAAAAAAGAAGTAGGTCTATTGGGGTAATTGTCTGCGAAATTGCCAATAGTTTCTTCTCTCAGGCCATAAATGGCATTGAGTCTATTGCCTATGACAAAGGTTATAATGTTATTATTTCTCAAAGTCATGAATCCTATGAAAGAGAAGTAATAGATCTTCAGTATTTAGCATCCAGGTCAATAGATGGGTTATTGATTTCAGTCTCAGCGGAAACTGAGGATTTCTCCCACTTAAAAAATCTACATGACCGCGGATTTCCAATTGTATTTTTTGATAGAGTTGCTGAATCAATCCATACACATAAAGTAATTGTAGACAACTTTAAAGGCGCCTATGATGCCACCAAACATTTGCTTGACAATGGCCATAAATATATTGCCAACTTAGCTGGTTCTCCACACCTTTCTATTACAAAAGAAAGACTTGCTGGTTACTTAAAAGCCATAGAAGATTATGGTATTCCTTATGATGAATCTTATGTGGCTTATTGTCTTCATGGGGGTATGCTATATGAAGAAGTAGAAGTTGCATTGAATAAATTCACTTCACTAAAACAAATCCCTGACGCCATTGTGGCTTCAGCGGATAAGCTAACTACCAATTGTTTGCGTTATTTCAAAACAAAGGGAATAAAAGTTCCTGCAGACGTTGCACTAATGGGCTTTTCCAATTTGGATTTAACTGATTTATTATCTCCTTCTCTCTCTGTTGTAAAACAACCTGCCTTTCAAATGGGGCAATTGGCAACCGAATATCTGCTTCAATTAATTGAGAGCAAAAGACCTGTTACTGAATTTGAACACATAGTTCTTCCCTTGGAATTAATGATCAGAGAATCCTCTTTATAACCCAAATATGCTTATGGTAGCATTGGTTCAACTCTAAACCAATCAATATCGGCGTAGCCACCATCATTGGTATTTTCTGTTCTGGTACAATATAAACCTATTTTAGCACCAATCCACCTACTTACTTCGGCTTGAAATGGCTTGTCAATGGTTGAATATTCTTTGTCATTCCAACTATAACTAAATTGACAAATACCATTTGCACCCACCTTAACCCTTAACCAAATTAGGTTGCCAATATTTTCAGCCAGCGTTTGCTCAATTTCTTTAGTTCCTTTTTGTGCATCTTTACAAGTTGTATAAATCAAATTTATTCCAGACTTGGTAGTTTTAAATCCTAGGGATGCAAAACTATATCCCATGACTACTAATCCCACTTTTTCATTACTGATTTTTGTATTGGGATAAAATAGGATTTTGGTAGTTACCATAAATTTTTCTGCTGGAAATTTTTGTTGTAATACATTGGGTACATCCCAAAGATTTTTAGCAGAATCAGGTAATTTGTCTGCATATAATCGCAAAGAAGCTTTTTCTTGGTTCATAAAATACCAGGTTCCTTTTGCATTTGCCTGCCATTGCCATTGTTTGCCCAATTGCAATCCATTAAACTCATCAGATTCTGCCGGAGTTTGTATGGGCCAGATTTTCCCAACATTGGGTTTTTGATAAGTTAAAACAGGTTCTCCTTTACCCGTATTCTTTTTATCTAAACCAATTATAGGCCAATCATTCACCCATTTCATGGGTTGCAAATGCATCACTCTTCCATAGACACCCTTGTCTTGAAAATGCAAGAACCAGTCTTCCCCAGTTTGGGTATCTACCCAAGCTCCTTGGTGTGGACCATTGATTGGAGAAGAACCTTGATCCATCACAACTTTTCTCTCATAAGGACCATAAATATTTTTGGAGCGCAAGACCAATTGCCATCCTGTAGCAACACCTCCCGCAGGTGCAAAAATGTAGTAATAACCGTTTCTCTGATAGATTTTTGGTCCTTCAATAGTGGGGTCTTTTTCATGACCATCATAAACAATCACACCCTGATCCATTACTTTATCTGCACTGGCATTCAACTTTTTTATTGTTAGGATACTTTTAATTCCTGCTCTTGAACCAGCCCATCCATGTATCAAATAATTTTGTCCCGTTTTGTCCCATAATACAGCCGGATCAATCAAACCCTTACCCGCTTCTACCAATACTGGCTGCGACCATGGTCCAGCTGGGTTCTTTGCCTTAACAAGAAAAATTCCAAAATCTGGATCAGGATAATAGATATAAAATTCTCCTTTATAAAATCTTATGCTTGGGGCCCAAACGCCACCACCATGCTGTGGCTTTGCATAAAAATCTGCCGGTGATAAACTTGTTAGGGCGTGGCCAATAATCTTCCAATTAACCAAGTCTTTGGAATGTAAAATTGGAAGCCCAGGGATGGCTTCAAAAGAAGAAGCCACCAAATAATAATCTTCTCCAACCCGAATTGCATCAGGATCAGAATAATCAGCGTGTAATACCGGATTTTGGTATTTTCCATTCCCCAGATCGGCTACCCAAACCTTAGACAACTGACTTGTTTGAGCCATACTTAATATGGCTAAAGGATATACTAGTAATACTACCAATAATTGTTTCATATTGATTCAAATTTTAAGGCAAGGGCCACCATCCGTCTTGTCCTTTTAATATTCTTTTGGGTTGATAGGCTTTGCTTTCTTTTATGCTCAACTGTTTTGACCACGTAACCCTACTATTGGTTGAAGCACCAGCACCCGTATTTTCAAATTCAGCGTAATAAGCTGTTTTTTCTTTATTTGGAAACATAGCATCTCCTTTCCATTCATTCCAACCTTCCGCCACAATATGCGCACCCAATTCACAATGCAGGAACACAGTTTTAGCATAGGGCCGCCAAGGTCTTCCCAGAAAGACTTTTGTGGCAGCGTGGTCCGCAATTAATTTACATCCTAGAAAAACAAAACCATACAACTGTCTTTGTGTAGTAGATGCAGCAGTAATATAAGAATTGACCAAGCTCTTGATGACACAGTTTTCAAAAACCGATATTGCATCTCCAAAGATAAAATCAGTAGTCCCTTCTATATAGCAATCCAAAAAATATTGTCTGTTATTTTCCTTGGTCAGATACAAGGTATCTTGGTTGCCTAATAGTTTACAATTTTTTATCAATACCCTATCGGCTTCAATATGCAATGCAACTGCTTGTCCTACCCTTCCAGCGGTATTTTCAATAGTTAGGTTTTCAACTGTGCAATCATTCCCCTGAATGAGCACAGTGAAAGAGGTAAATGTTCCCAATTTATCCCTTGCATATTGATCCTTTCCATTTGGTGCATTTTTTCCAGAATAATCATCATAACTAATAATAGTTCCTTCTTTGGACTCTCCAATTAAAGAAATATTGGTCTTCCAAGCTGGAACAATGAGTTTTTCATGATACCGTCCATTCTTGATATGAATGGTTACCCTGTTACTATTCAAATCTCTGGTTGAATTGATAGCTTCTTGAATGGACTTGTAATTACCTGAACCGTCTAATGCTACTTTAATTTGTTTGGGATAAGGTGTTTGGGTAAATGCCTTAGTGAAACCAAGAAACATTACTGTAAATGCTATACAACAAAATACTGATTTCATAACCATCCTATAATGACAAAGTTAATGAAAAAAATAGGGCTGCCATTTACATAGCAGCCCTATCTATTAAACATACAAAGTCCCCAATATTAATATCCAGGATTTTGTGTTAAGTTAATATTAGCATCCCTTGCAGGTTGAGGCAACGGCAATAATTCAGATTTACCAGTTGTAAATCCTGTTGCATACCTAGATAAAGCTGTTGTATTAATTGCAGCACTCAACCAAGTAACCTTTGTAGTGCCTGCAGGAGTTGAGGTTGGCGCTGTTTTATAGAAAGAGTTGGCCCAAAGACCACCAGTAAAAGTATTGTTATCTGATGTACTACCTGTTCTAAAATACATTGCTGTTGGTAAGGAATTATAAGGAGCGGATAATGTTGACATGGCCGTTAAAGCAGCTTTAGTATCTGCAATTTTTTTAGCCAACAAATTCCATCTAATCAGATCAAATTTACGAACTCCCTCACCTCCTAATTCTAATGAACGTTCTTTAACTATTGCATCAAAAAAAGTTGATTTACTTAATCCTGAAGGAAGATCAACTGTTGCATCTGCTGTACCAATAGCTTTACCATACCCTCTTCTTCTTACTTGGTTTACCGCATTATAAGCAGTAGCAGTTGGACCATTTAATTCATTTTCGGCCTCAGCATACATTAATAATACGTCTGAATATCTTAAGATCTGCCATTTTAATCCAAAATATTGGATAGCATTGGTTGGTGCATAAGAAGGGTTGGTAATCCAGTCTCTTCTATATTTTCCATCACAGATTGCAGTAATTGCTTGCCCTATTTTGGTAACACCATCAGCAGCAACATTATAAACGGCACAAGTTACATCACGTCTTAAATCCGTGCTATCAAATGCATAGAAATAGGTAGGCAACACATTGATACTTTTGTTACCCAGGTTGTTAACGGTTGGGCCATTATAATAAGCCAATTTGGTATCCGCAGCTGCAACACCGCCAATTCCACTTGCTTGGAACATCAGCTCACCTTGTGGATCTGCAACATCATGTTCATTTACCTGATCTTTCCAAAGTGCTATAAAACTTGGATTTAAAGCATGCTGATTGGAACTCATGATTTCATTACACTCATCTTTTGCAATTTGATAGTAGGTTAGATAATCTGCATTTCTTTTCATGTTACCGTCACTTCTTAATGCATAACCACCACGGAATAAGGCAATTTTTGCTCTTAAGCCTTTTACCGTTCCCTTGGTAATACGCTCATCCATTGGATCTCCAATGGCAGCCAACTCATTACGCCAAGGAACTAGGTCTGCAGCAATTTTCAAATCAGCTAATAACCTATTATAAATGGTATCTCTATCTGTTCTTACAGGAAATGGATCTGAAGATGCTAATTCAGAAGCTGGTCTAAAATGTGCAGGCAAATCACCCCAATTTACAATAGCTTGAAAATAATACTGCGCCCTAAGTGTCAATGCCTCTCCATACATTCTACGTAATTGTTTTTTCTCTTGTTCAGTGCCATTGTTATACATATCCATTTTAGGAATATTGGCTATACAGATATTGGAAAATTCAATTCCCGTAAAGAGTTGATTAAATGGATTGGTTATTTGAGCGTTTCCAGATGTTGCAGCATACCTAGCTATATCTCTTCTATCATTATCTGATGCTCCACCTGGACCTTGCATTTCATCGGTATCAACCGTATAATACAAACTCAAACGGATCCCAAAACCCGCATCTCCCACCAAACGGCTGTAGGCTCCGGCTAATGCCTTATAGGCACTTGGCACATCGCTAAAAGCTACTTCTGCACTTACGTCTGTAATGGGTTGTTGGTCTAAAAACTTCTTGCATCCAGTTACCACCATAAGCAAAGCCAGTATGGCTGTAAAAGTCAGTTTATTAAAATATATCTTATTCATTTTACAAAAATTTGTGGTTTGAATTAAAAGCTTGCATTTACACCAAATATGAAACTGCGGCTTTTTGGATAAGCAGAATAATCAAGGCCTGGAGTCAATGGACTGTTTCTAACACTCACTTCAGGGTCATATCCAGTGTACTTGGTAAATACAGCCAAGTTATTGGCAGTAAAGTAGAATCTCAATTTAGAGATTTTCATTTTACGCAATTTTTCAACTGGTACACTATAACCAACGGTAAAGTTGTTAATTCTTAAGAAAGATCCATCTTCAATTGCCCATGAACTTGGGTAGAAAGCTCCTGTACCTTTAATAGGCTGCCAAATACTTGCGTTGGCATTCAAAGCTGATAATTGGTCAGGAGCTATTCCAACTACTTTACCTGTTGAATTAACCCATTGTGCTGTTTGGCCTGTTGCTGTTACTACTTTCCAACGACCCGCCATTAAATCAATCATGTTTGAGTTTCCTGTATATCCATTTGTAAATTCAACTTTATTGGCATTATAAATATCATTGCCATAAGAGAAGTTTACAAACAAACTCATATCCCAATTTTTATACGTGAATTGGTTATTCCATCCGCCAGTGAATTTTGGTGTTGGATTACCAATAATGGTTCTATCCTTGTCAAGATTGATTACTCCATCGCCATCTAAATCTTTAAATTTCACTGAACCTGGTTGAATGGTTCCAATAATACCAGCATTATTTACTGTACCCGCTTTCAAAGTGTATACACTGGTTGCTGCATCATAATCAAAATCAGACACTTTGTAAAAACCGTCATTTACCAATCCCCACATAGAACCTACAGGATCTCCAATTCTAATAATATAATCAGTGGGTTGACCCGATACACCCCAGCTAGCTGCAGGATAAAATAACTTTTGATTCAATCCAAGCGCTTCTACTTTGTTCTTGTTAAATGCCATATTAAAACTAGAGTTCCAAGTGAAATCTGCCTTTTTAATAACCAACGCATTCAATTGAAATTCAACACCCTTATTGGAGGTTTTTCCAATATTTTGTAATTGTGTTGCATATCCATAAGTTGAAGCAATAGGCACATTCAATAGAAGGTTTTTAGCATTGTTGTTGTAGACATCAACACTCAATGAAATCCTATCTTTGAATAGACTCAAATCCATACCATAGTTTTGGCTTTCATTAGACTCCCACTGTAAAGCTTCATTCACTAAACCAGCAGAGTAGTAAGCAGTTACCGCCTGATTGTTGATTCCATAATAATAAGTACCATCATTTCTAAATGTGGTTAGGAATAAATAATCATTAATCCTATTATTACCAACATTTCCATAGCTAGCTCTAAATTTAAGATCGCTGATAAAGCGAACATTCTCCATGAATTTTTCATTCTTTACCCTCCATGCAAATGATCCTGCAGGAAAATAACCCCATTGTTTACCTGGCGCAAATTTTGAGGCTCCGTCAGCACGTACATTAAAGGAGAAATAGTATTTATTGTCGTAAGTATAATTTATTCTACTAAAGAAAGAAAGATTGGTATACCTAGTTTTACCCATTTTAGGATATCCAGTAAATGGAATACCCATACCCAGTTTATCAAATGCATCATTGGGAGAAGTAAAAGTTGGATAATTTCTAACCAACTGAGTATGCGATTCAGTTTTTAAATCATAGGTTTCTTCACCAACCAGGAAGTCAAAATCATGTTTACCCTTGAATTTGCTTATGGAATAGGTTAGCACATTACTATTTGTGATTGTTTTCTTTGTAACAGTATCTAATTGTGCAATAGGTTTTCTTGAACCTTGAATTACAGAATAAGGGGTAATGGAATCACTAAATTGTCTATCAATTAACTTACTATCGTCATAACCAAAAGTAGATTTAAAGCTTAGGTTTTTGGCAATATTGTATTGTAATGAAACTGTTACGTTAAATACATCAGTTGTTTTTTTCCTATATTCTGCATTTGCTAATGAAATAGGATTAACTAAGTTTAATCCGTTTCCTACATTGGGATCAGCTAAAGGATCCGCATCATCAATATCTTGGTTATTTGATAAAAACGGTCTGTATTTAACAGCATTTCTCAACCTACTATAGGAAGACCCCTGCTCTGAAGAAACACCAGCGCCTAATACATTGGTGTTGGTGTACCTAGTAGATAAACTAGCTCTCAGATTATTGGTAATTCTATAATCTGCTTTCAAGTTTAGCAAATGTCTTTTATAATCAGAATTCAACAAAATGGCTTTGTCTCCATTAAACGTGTATCCAAAATTGTAAGTAATTTTCTTATTACCACCAGAAGCACTTAAACTATGCGTTTGTAAAACCCCAGTTCTTCCAGCAATCTCATCTTGCCAATCAACTGGATTTACATTTTTATAATTTGCAAGGGTATCCCAAGTTGTACCAAAATTCTTGGTAAAATTGGTACTATCTGTGCTACTTCCACGGGAACGCTCAGACTGATAGACCACATAATCATAAGGACTAAGTACGCCTAATTTTTTGGCCAAGCTTTTTACGCCTACAAATCCATTATAGCTTAGGGTCAGTTTTCCCTGTCTGCCGCTTTTTGTGGTGATTACAATTACACCATTTGCACCCCTTGCACCATAAATGGCTGTAGCTGCCGCATCTTTTAAGACGTCAATGGTTTGAATATTTTGTGGTGCAAGTGCAGACAAACCATTTTCAACTTGAACACCATCAACAATATATAAAGGCGAATTATCACCCGTAATTGACATACCTCCTCTGATTCTAACTCTAACATCGGCATCAGGTGAACCTTCTGCTGTAGAAGCAGTAACACCTGCTAAACGACCATTCAAAGCTTCTGCGGCAGAGTTTACAGGAATATCTTTTAGGTCTTTGGCGCTAACACTTGAAACAGAAGCTAGCAAATTTTTCCTTTTGATGGTCTGGTATCCAATGACTACTACTTCTTCTGGTACCGCATTCTCCTGAACCAAACTTAGGTTAATTTCTGAACGATTATTTACGGACTCCTGTTTTGCAACGTATCCAACGTAACTAAATACTAGCGTGGCATTACCAGGCACTGAAATACTAAATTTTCCATCTTTATCAGTCAAAGTCATTTTGGTGCCCGCTTTTTGAGCAATTGTAACGCCTTCCAAAGGTTGGTTATTGGCACCCAATACTTTACCCGTGACTGGTTTGGCTGTACTTTGAGCCATCAGGTTGGACTGAAATAATGCAATACTCATTAACAACAGCAACATTGATATCTTGAAGGACATTTGTTTGGAGCTGGAAAATGATAATTGGGAAAAATTGGTTGAACAATTTGGAAAATCCATTGATAAATGGCTTCCACAACCGAGATTCGGATGTAATAGGAACATGACAAGCAGTTTAATAAAAAAATCGTTTGTGATTGGGTAATTTCTTAGGAACAACCTACCAAAATTACACCCAATGCTACACTTATATAGACAAGAGAAAATGCGATTTCGTTTTTTTTTCTACGCAAACGTTCCCGGTAACGTTGGAACTCCATGTATTTGTCCAAAGGCCCAGTAAAACTGACTTTTTTCTTAGCGATTTACCTATTTTTAAAGACTAACCAATGCCATTGCCATGTCTTTGACCAAACCTCGTTTGAGTTTCTCCCAGATTATCAATATGAATGTGGGATTCTTTGGTATTCAATACAGTTTTGGACTCCAACAAAGTGCTGTTAATCCTATTTACGATTTTTTGGGAGCAAGTCCTGACCAAATTCCATTATTGAATCTTGCAGGTCCTATGACAGGGCTTTTGATCCAACCCATTATTGGAGCTATGAGTGACAAAACCTGGCATCCAAAATATGGTCGTAGAAAACCTTATTTTTTTATTGGTGCCCTGTTTTGCAGTCTTTGTTTGTTCATCTATCCCTTTAGTAGCACCCTTTGGATGGCAGGCGGATTACTTTGGGTATTGGATGCGGCTAATAATACGGCCATGGAACCCTATAGGGCATTTATAGCAGACAAGTTACCAGCTGATCAACAACCAACTGGCTTTCTTACCCAAAGCTTTTTTACCGGTCTAGGTATTACATTGGCCAATCTTTCTCTATTTGCTTTTCAAAAAATTGATTTTCTAAAACAGTCCCATGGACAAATTCCTTATTGGGTATTTGGTTCATTTTTCCTTGGTTCTATTTGTTCCATTACATCGGTACTTTGGTCCATCAGTAAAACCCCTGAAATCCCTCCAACAGAAGAAGAACTGGCCGTATTGCGTGCAGAGAAAAAATCTGTATTTACGCCTTTTATAGAAATTTTTAGTGCCATCAAAGACATGCCAAAAGTGATGTGGCAATTAGCTTTTGTCTATCTCTTCCAATGGTACGCTTTATTTTGCTATTGGCAGAATGCTTCAAAGAGTATTGCGCAATCAGTATGGAAAACTTCACCAACCAAAGATGCCAAATTATATGAAGAAGCCGTTGGATGGGCAGGTCTTGTAAATGGTTGGTATAATGTAGTCACGTTTTTATCCGCATTTGCGCTAGTGGGATTGGCTAAAAAATATAGTCCCAAAAACGTACATATTGCCTGCCTATTAATGGCCGGTCTGGGTCTTTTGGCATTCCCACATATTGAAAACCAATACCTGCTTTTTGTTCCTATGACAGGATTTGGGATTGCATGGGCCAGTATGATGGGAGTTCCTTATTTAATGGTTGTAAATGATATTCCTAAAGAACGCTATGGCGTATATATGGGCATCATCAATATGATGATTGTCATTCCAATGATTTTACAAACCACCACATTTGGTTGGGTATTAAACCATGTTTTAGACAATGAC
This sequence comes from uncultured Sphingobacteriia bacterium, assembly GCA_945957225.1. GTDB lineage: Bacteria > Bacteroidota > Bacteroidia > Chitinophagales > Chitinophagaceae > Sediminibacterium. The sequence continues at coordinate 10,937 of CAMFKK010000034.1, forward strand.
CCAGGAAAGGCTATTAGCTTTGGTGGCATCTTATTATTAATTGCATGTGCTGCCACTTTACGCATAAAGAAAACAATTCCAACAGATGATGATTTAGCCATCAATGGAAGCGGTGCACACTAACAAAAAAAGAAGAAATGAAAATACTTTGTATTGGAGAGGCTTTAATAGATATGATCTGCACGGACAAAGGAAGCAGTTTATCAAATGGGCAAATTTTTTTAAAAAAGCCTGGAGGTGCCCCCACCAACGTAGCTGCAGCCATTGCAGCATTGGGTGGACAGGTAGAACTTGCAGCTAAAGTAGGCAATGACCCCTTTGGCAAGCAGTTGATTCAGGTCATGGAAGATTTTGGTGTATCTACTCAATACATGATTTTAGATGATGCCCATTTTACCACATTTGCTTTTGTTTCTTTAATGGAAGATGGTGAAAGGGATTTTGTATTTAATCGCGGAGCCGATGGTTTATTATCCATAGCAGATATAGAATCCATTGATTTAACGGATATATCTATTATCCATTTTGGATCTGCAACAGCCTTTTTACCGGGTCCTTTACAGGAAGCCTATTTGAGACTTTTAGAAAAAGCAAGTGCGCAATCAATCTTTATCAGTTTTGATCCTAATTATAGGCATTTGTTATTCAAAAACAATACAGCATCTTTTGTTAAACAGACTTGGAACCTATTGAATCAGAGTCACTATTTTAAAGTAAGTGATGAGGAAGCCATCTTAATTACTGGAACAGATAACCTTGACGCAGCAGTTGACGCATTACTGAAAAACACAAAAGCCATTTTTACCATTACCCTTGGTAAAGAAGGCACATTACTTGGATTCAATGGCAGCACTTGCATTATTCCAAGTATCCCTATTAACCCTGTAGATACCACTGGCGCTGGGGATGCATTTGTGGGTGCATTGTTATACCAGTTGGCTAATTTATCGCTAACAGAAATTCTTGCATTAGAATTAATTGCTTGGCAAAAAATGGTAACCAATGCTAACAAAGCTGGGGCAAGAACCTGTGAATGGCTTGGTGCCATGGAGGCTTTTAAACACTTGAACAATCAAATATTTGAATAAATTTATTGAACGTGTACAACTATCAATTGCATCAACAAATCTCCCTTTCCGTTTTGCAACACCAATTGGATATTGCTGGTAAAGACAATTTGTTTTATAGCAGATTTATTGCCAATGTAGAAGAGATTGCCCAATTATATCAAAGCCTTTATCATCAAC
>CAMFKK010000035.1 GCA_945957225.1 uncultured Sphingobacteriia bacterium
CATGGCTATCGCAATGCGCAAACAACCGTTATTGCACCTACTGGTACCATTGGTCTTGTAATGGATTGTGATACCACTGGTGTTGAGCCTGACTTTGCTTTGGTGAAATTCAAAAAATTATCCGGTGGTGGTTATTTCAAAATCATCAACCAGTCTGTTCCAGCAGCATTGAAGAACCTGGGTTATTCTCCAGAAGAAGCATTGGCCATTGAACAATATGCGGTTGGTGCTGCAAGCTTTGAAAAGTCTCCGTTTATCAACAACAAGACTTTGGCTGAAAAAGGATTCACGCAAGAAGAAATTGAAAAACTGAATGGCGCTGCCCGTTCTGCCTTTGAAATAGGATTCATCTTTAACCGCTTTACCCTTGGGGATGCTTGTATGCAACGCCTTGGATTTACTGAGGCGGAGTACAGTGACTGGAGCTTTAACTTGTTAGAAGCCGTTGGCTTTACAGAAGATGAAATTGATGCTGCTAATGACTTTATCTGCGGCACCATGACCATTGAAGGTGCACCTTTGTTAAAACCAGAACACTTGGCCGTATTTGACTGCGCCAATAAATGTGGTAAAAAAGGTGAGCGTTATATTCATGCACATGGTCATATTAAAATGATGGCTGCTTGTCAACCGTTCTTGAGTGGTGCTATTTCTAAAACCATCAACCTTCCAAATGAAGCCAAGGTTGAAGAAATTGCTGATTGCTATCATTTGAGCTGGAGCTTGGGTCTGAAAGCCAATGCTCTTTACAGAGATGGTTCTAAACTAAGCCAGCCTTTGAGCAACAAATCTGACAAGAAGAAAAAGAGTGAAGAAGCTGCTGAAGAAGCTGTTGCAGAAGAAACTGCTGCACCAGAAAGCAATATTGTAGACTTAGGTAAATTGACCGTTGAAGAATTATTAGAAGAAGTAACCAAGCGTATGCAGGCTTCTTCTGATACCCAACTGAAACGCGCATTGTCTAAGATTGTAGAAAGAAAATCGCTCCCTGCAAAACGTAGAGGATTTACCCAAAAAGCCAAGATCAACGGTCAAGTATTGTTTTTGCGTACAGGTGAATACCAAGATGGAACATTGGGAGAAATCTTTATAGACTTGGCCAAAGAGGGTTCTACCCTTAGAAGCTTGATGAACTGTTTTGCTATTGCCATTTCTGTTGGCTTGCAATACGGTGTGCCACTGGATGAATTTGTAGAGAAATTTGTCTTTACCAAATTTGAACCAGCTGGTATGGTAGATCATCCAAATATCAAGACCACTACCTCCTTGGTTGACTTTGTGTTCCGTGCTCTGGCTTATGAATATCTTGACCGTACCGATTTGGTACACGTGCTTGATAAACCATCGGTTGGCAATACCGGTGAAGAGGAGGGAGAATCCCTTTTTGTGGGAAAGCCTGAGTTGAGCAGTATTCGTGTAACAGCGCCTGCCGCTGCAAGCACCACTGCTCCGGTTGCTCAAAAAGTGGAGAAACTTGCTGTAAAAGCGGAGTATGGTATGGACGCAGTAAACCAAGCGGCCAAAAACATGCAAAGCGATGCGCCTTCTTGTAACACTTGCGGACATATTACCATCCGCAGCGGTACTTGCTACAAATGCCTGAACTGTGGCAATAGCATGGGATGTAGCTAGTTTAAGTGAAGAGATAAGAGTGAAGAACGAAGAGTGAAGAATGAACAGAGATGGGTGTGAAGTGAATGATGGTAAGTACCAAACCTTGGGTTAGCGGCAGCAATGCCTTAGCCATAGCTTTAAACCGTACCTGGTTAAAGAACCGCCTCGATTAATCCCGGGGCGGTTTATTTTTTCCCTAACCCCAAGCAAAAACCATTGGCTTTTAACATTCTTCACTCTTCACTCTTATCTCTTCACTTTTTTTTATCACTCTTCACTCTTATCTCTTCACTAATTTTCTTACATTCATCATCTCTAACGAATACAAAACTCTAGTTGCATATGGGAGATCTTCAGATCAAGAAACAGCCAAAGAAATACGATGCTGTAATTGTAGGTTCGGGTGCCGGTGGTGGTATGGCGGCCTACACTTTGTCCAAAGCAGGACTAAAAGTTTGCCTGATAGAAGCAGGTCCTAGTTATGACCCTGCTATCAATTCATCTCAATTAAAAAATCCATGGGAATCTCCTAGAAGAGGCGCTAGCACTAAGTTTAGACCCTTTGGTGATTTTGACGGATGTTATTGGGGTTGGGAAATTGATGGGGAGCCTTACACTATGAAAGAAGGTTCTGCTAAATGGGATTGGTGGCGCGCCAGGATGATTGGTGGACGTACCAATCACTGGGGAAGAATCTCTCTGCGTTTTGGACCAAAGGATTTTAAACGCAGGTCTATAGATGGCTTGGGCGATGACTGGCCTATCAGCTATGATGATGTAAAACCTTATTACGACAAGATTGATAAATTGATTGGCGTATTTGGATCTGTGGAAGGTTTGCCCAATGATCCTGATGGTATTTTCTTGCCCGCACCAAAACCGCGTTTGCACGAGTTGATGATTAAAAAATCAGCTACCGGTATTGGGATTCCTGTGATTCCTTCAAGGTTATCTATTTTAACCAAGAAAATCAACGACGAACGCGGTGCTTGTTTCTTCTGTGCACAGTGCGGTAGAAGCTGTAAAGTATATGGTGATTTCTCTTCTTCTTCTGTACTCATCAAACCCGCTATTTTAACCGGAAATATTGACGTGATTACCAACGCCATGGCGCGTGAGGTACTCACCAATGAAGAAGGTTTGGCACATGGTGTTTCCTTTATTGACAAGACGGATAATATGGAATACCAGGTATTTGGAAAAGTAGTGATCCTAGCTGCCAGCACCTGTGAAACCGCGCGTTTGTTGCTGAATTCAAAATCTACCCGTCATCCAAATGGATTGGCTAATGATAGCAATGTAGTAGGTAAATACTTACATGATTCTACCGGTGCTGCCATGGGTGGGGTTTTACCAACCCTTTTTGGTAGAAAGCGCTATAATGAAGACGGGGTAGGTGGTATGCACGTGTATACGCCTTGGTGGTTAGATAATAAAAAATTGGATTTCCCACGTGGTTATCATATTGAATACTGGGGTGGTATGGGTCAACCCGCTTATGGATTTGGTATGGGCATTCAAGGACAGAACGGTAAGTTCCAAGTGAATGGTAAAACCAAAGAAGCGGGTGGTTATGGAGAATCACTTAAAGAAGACCAACGCTTTTTCTATGGTGCAGGTGTGGGTATGGCCGGACGTGGTGAAGCCGTTCCCAATATCAATAACTATTGTGAGATTGATCCCAAAGTTGTTGACAAATATGGTATTCCAGTACTACGTTTTCATACCAATCACTCTGACTATGAAATCAAGCAGGCCAAACATATGAAAGAGACTTTCAAAGAGATCATGCACAATATGGGTGCGGTGATTACTTGGGGAGCCGATGACAATGAAAAGAATAACTGGGGTCTGAATAATCCAGGAAATATTATCCATGAAGCGGGTACCGTAAGAATGGGAGCTGATAGAAAAACATCTGCTCTTAACAAATGGAGCCAAGCGCATGATTGTAAAACCCTGTTCTGTGTAGACGGAAGTCAGTTTACTTCTCAAGCAGACAAAAATATTACTTGGACCATTTTGGCCCTGTCTATGCGCGCTTCTGAGTATATCATTGATGAATTGAAAAAACAAAATCTGTAATCTCCCTTTGGGATGTAAAACAATAGTATGGACAGAAGAAAATCAATCAAAGCCCTGCTAATTGGCTCAATGGCCACAGGTGTTCTGGTAGAATCTTGCAAGAACAGTGATAAGAAATCCATTGCGGCTTCGCCCGATGCGGTTCTTGCTGATCGCATGCAGGAAGAAAAAGACAATCTCAAAAGACTGGAAGCTGAACCCAAATTTTTCACAGCGGAAGAATTGGCAACGGTAACGGTGTTAGGAGATATAATTATACCCAAAGACAAAGTCAGTGGCTCGGCTTCAGACGCCAAGGTTCCTGAGTTTTTGGAATTTATCATGAAAGACATGCCACATTACCAAGTGCCTGTTAGGGGTGGTCTTCGTTGGTTAGACCTACAATGTCTTAATAGATTTGGGAATCCATTTGTGAAGTGTACGCCCAAACAACAAATTGAGTTGATAGACATGATTGCCTATCCTGAAAAAGCCAAACCGGAAATGGCGCAGGGCGTAGCATTCTTTAATGAAATGCGTGACCTGGTTTGCACCGGTTTCTATACTTCAGAAATTGGCGTAAAAGATATTGGCTATATGGGTAATGTACCCAATATGTGGAATGGTGTTCCAGATGATGTGCTCAAACAATATGGTTATGCTTATTCGGAGCGAGAGCTTAAAGAATGTGCTAAGTATGATTAATCAATCAATTGCATTTAATAAAAAAGACCTCCAATTAGAGGTCTTTTTTTATACGCTAATGATTCAAGTTTAACTAACTCCTGCTCCTGCTCCAATGGCATCTTCAGGATTTACAAAATGTAATTTTCCTGATGCGTCTTCTGCCATCAAGATCATGCCATTGCTTTCAATGCCGCGCATTTTTCTGGGTGCCAAATTGCACACTACTGTAACCTGTTTTCCAACAATGGCAGCGGGGTCAAAATGTAATGCAATGCCAGAAACAATGGTCCTGGTTTCAAAACCAAGGTCTACTTGTAGCTTTAGTAATTTATCTGCCTTCTCTACTTTTTCTGCACTAACAATAGTACCTACACGCAAATCTATTTTTGCAAAATCGTCAAAGACAATTTCTGCTTTTACTGGCGCAAACGCTGGTGCAGCAGCGGTTTCAGCAGCAGGGGATGCTTGTTCTTGTTTAGAATTTTCCAAAGCCTTGTGTAATTTTTCTATTTGATATGCTACTTCTGTGTCTTCAATTTTACGGAACAATAATTCTGGTGGTCTTAGGTTATATCCTACGCGCAAGAGATTTAATTGCCCTGCGTTTTGCCATTCCAACATTCGGTCTACTACTTTGAGTAGGTAGCAGATTTTCTTTGCTGTAAAAGGTAGGAATGGATTAACCAAGATGGCCAGGTTGGCACAGATCTGTAAACAGATATGCATGGTATTGTCAATCACCGCTTGGGCTGCTGGCAATACCTGTCCGTTTTCGTCTACCTGTTTGGCCAAGATCCAAGGTTCTTTTTTCTGCATGTATTGGTTACCCATCCTTGCCAAGTTAATCACTTCAAAAAGGGCTTCTCTAAATTTATAACCTTCCAATAATGCTTCTACTTTTTCTTTGGCAGTACTAATTTCTGCAATGGTATCCTTGTCCAATTGGTCCAACAATTCTGGATGTAATGGTGGCACTTTGCTCTTGCAGAGTTTGTGCATGAGTACCAAGGCGCGGTTCACGAAATTGCCAAAAATATTCACCAACTCACTGTTATTGGCGTCTTGAAAACCCTTCCAGGTAAACTCGCTATCCTTGCTCTCTGGTGCAATCTGGGTTAGGTAATAACGCAGCGCATCGGCTAGTTGTGGGCCGCCGTTTTCCTTATTGATAAAATCATCAATATAATCCTGCATTTCTAGTTTCCAATTCCTACTGGTGCTCATCTTATCTCCCTCTAGGTTCATGAATTCATTGGCGGGTACATTCTCAGGAAGAATATCGCCATGCAATTGCAACATCACTGGAAAAATAATGCAGTGAAACACAATATTGTCCTTGCCAATAAAGTGCACCAATTTGGTTTCTTTATCCTGCCAATATGGTTTCCAATCCTTGTCATTGTCCAGTGCCCATTGTTTGGTGGCACTGATATATCCAATAGGTGCGTCAAACCATACATAGAGCACTTTTCCTTGGGCGTCTTTAGCAGGAACTGAAATCCCCCAATCCAAGTCACGGGTAACTGCCCTGGCTTGCAAGCCTCCATCAATCCAACTCTTGCACTGACCTACCACAGATGTACGCCAGTCTTGTGCATGATCTTTTAAAATCCAGTTCCGTAAAAAAGCTTCATGACGGTCTAATGGCAGGTACCAGTGTTTGGTGGCTTTTTTAATGGGTTTATTGCCACTTAAAGTACTCACGGGGTTAATTAGTTCGTCTGGACTCAGACTCTTGCCACAGCGCTCGCATTGGTCGCCATAGGCGCTTTCAAAAGCACAGTTGGGGCAAGTGCCCTTAATATATCTGTCGGCCAAAAAACTATTGGCGGCTTCGTCAAAATATTGCTCGCTTTCCTTGATTTCCAAATCACCTTTTTCATTGAGTACGCGGAAAAATTCCTGTGCGGTTTCATGGTGCAAAGGAGCGCTGGTTCTATGATAAATATCAAACTCAATACCCAAGTCTTTAAAGTTCTGGGCAATAATGGGATGGTATTTGTCAATAATGGCCTGAGCAGTAGTGCCTTCCTTGGTGGCTTGAATGGGAATGGCGGTGCCGTGTTCATCGCTACCGCAAACAAATACCACGTCTCTTTTCTGGGCTTTTAAATAACGCACATAGGTATCTGCTGGCAGATAAGCCCCGGCCAAGTGTCCAATATGTTTGAGCCCATTGGCATAGGGAAGGGCTGCTGTAATCAAATATCTTTTGGGTTGGTTCATCTTAATCCAATCGGTTTTAAAGAGGGCAAAACTAAGCAATCCGCGGCTAAGGGGCAATTTATACCCGTTTTGGGCTAAGAGCGGCATTGTCTTACATTCGTAACATGATTAAGATTCCTCCTTATCTGAAAAAAGGCGATACCATTGCCCTTGTCTGCCCTGCCGGATTTTTAAGCCTTGAAAAAGCCCAAACCTGTATGGATACACTAGTATCATGGGGGTTTCAAGTAAAAGTGGGGAAGACCCTAGGAGGGGTGCAGCAAAACTATTTTTCTGGCTCGGACGCGGAGCGATTGGCAGACTTGCAAGCCATGATGGATGACCCACAAGTACATGCTATTCTTTGTGGCCGGGGTGGATATGGCATGAGCAGGATTATAGACAGATTAGACTTTAAACAATTTAAAAAGCATCCCAAGTGGATCATTGGTTTTTCCGATATCACCGTCTTGCACGCGCATTTAAATAGCGTGGTTAAAACCGCTTCTATACATGCACCCATGGCAGGAGCATTTAATGATGGAGGAGCTGACAATGAATGGGTGCAGTCTTTGCGTAAAGTCATCAAAGGACAATTAACCAATTATAGTTGTGCAGCACATACATTGAATAAAACGGGTAAAGCCCAAGGCCAATTAATAGGAGGAAATCTCTCTTTGTTGGTGCACTTGATTGGAACTGCGTCTGCCATTAAAACCAAGGATAAAATTTTATTTATCGAAGATATTGGAGAACATGTGTACCAAGTTGACCGTATGTTTTTGCAACTAAAAAGAGCTGGGCTCTTAGAAGGATTGGCCGGTTTAATCATTGGCGGTTTCACAGATATGGAAGATACTACCGTGCCCTTTGGAAAAAATGTACAAGCTGCTATGGCAGAACATTTGGCTGAATATGATTATCCTGTTTGTTTTGATTTTCCAGTGAGTCATGCCAAAGAAAACTATGCGCTTAAAATTGGAATATTGCATGAATTGACTGTGTCCAAAACAAAGACAAGCCTCAAAGAAATTAGCTAAGCGGTAAAGATTTTCTTAAACATCTTAGCCAGTTGCCGTGGAAAATATTTTCCAAATCTGTTTGGGAATAACCACGCTTTAGCAAGATGTTTTCTATTTGTTGCATGTCTGCAATTGTGTCAAGATCATAAGGGCATTGTTCCTTGCCATAAGCCCCATCCAAATCAGTGCCAATGCCTACGTGCTGGGTGTTTCCAGCCAACTGACAAATATGATCTAGGTGATCAATCATTTTTTCAAGATTGCAATCCATAGACTCAGGTGTAGAGACACCGCGCTGCCAATTTGGTACCATCATCCATGCATCAAGTGCCCCACCAATCACGGCATCTTTTTGAATCAGGGTCTTGATCATCTCATCACTGAATTGTCGGTTATGATTGACTAGTGCCCTACAATTATTATGCGATGCCCAAATGGTTCCATCATAGATGTCCATGGCGTCCCAGAAAGCATCATCACATAAATGCGTGGCGTCTAAAATCATATTGAGTCCACGCATTTCTTTGAGTAATTGTCTACCCATTTCATTTAAATGACCTGTTGCATCTGTGCCATTGGCATACCTGCCTGGTCCATAATGACCAGGCCCAATAGCCCTTAAACCATAACCATAAGCTATATGCAAATGATCCAATGTAATGAGAGAATCGGCGCCTTCTAAACTGAGTACAAATCCAATGGCTTTATTGGTATGATTGGTATCTTGATTCCAATAAGACAGGTGTTCTTCTAATGTTTGCTGATCCTTGATCTGACGCATTTCACCAGCAGCTTCCATAGCCCTGTACCATGCCAATTGTCCCTGTGTTTGTGCCCATGCCTGTTCTGGTGAATGCCATCCCTTTAGGGTAGAACCTGGCCGCACATATCTAGCAATTTGGGTAGCTACTACCAAACCAATATTGCCCTCGCGTAATGCGGGAAGCGATACGGTTCCCTTGGCCCTATCTGGTTTATCTGTCATGCCTATTTCTGAGTCACGAATCTGATGAACAGACAATTGCAAGTTCCTATTCCATTCCATGGCATTCATGGCCAGATCCAGATGGGCGTCTATTAACAACATTAAATATTGATTTTTCTATTTCTAGCAATCACCTGCCATTGCTGAACATTTTCATGGTCTTGAATCACTTGCGCTTCTGCATACAATGCCACGGTGGGGCAAATATGCACTGGTACGCCATACCATAATTCTCCAACTTGGTATTGACTACTATCCGCTACTTGTACCACCATATGTTCTTCACTTTGTGAAACGGGAACAGCTTCTGGTGCATTTAAAAAATGCACGCGTGGCAATGGGTTTTCTGCAGCTATGGCTTTGTGTCCTAGATCCAGGCAGAGCCGATTGTCTTCCATGATAGAGATAATGCTGGTTGCCACCAAAGCCGCGTATTCAAAGGGTTCATCGGGTACAATATGTTTGTAACCCCAGTCCCAAAACACAAATGTTCCTGGGCTGAATTCTACGCCCTTTCTATGGGTATGGGTGGGAAAACTTGGAGAACCACCGGCCACCATTTTCATGGTCTTGCCAGTAACAGTATGCATCTCAGCTGCTAATGCAGAAGCTCTTTCAAAAGCTTGATTGCTGCGTTGTTTTCTAATGTCTAGATCTGTATCACGCAGATGTCCATCATAAATATGAAGCCCTACCAATTGGATTCCGGGTAATGCCTTGCAAGCATTAAAGAGGTCCAATCCTTTTTCAGGAATAATACCTGATCTATTCATACCCACATTCAAATCCATGTAAAGGTCAATAGATTTTCCTGCGGCAGTTAATGTTTCAGAAAGTAAAGTGGCGGTAGCAAAATTATCTACCAGGGTTGCAAAATGGGTATGCGGATATTTTTCCATCAAAGCCAATAAACGCGCGGCTTTTGGCCCAGTTAATTGGTGCGCAATTAAAACATCGGGTGCGTCAATCATGCCTAACATTTCTGCTTCAGCAATGGTGGCGCATTTGAATTTCTGAATGCCTTGTTCCAGCAACATCAGACTTACTTCTTTGATTTTATGCGTCTTTACATGGGGTCTTAGATGCTCAGCATGACCTGCCATGATAATGGCCTGTCTAATATTTTCTTTTACCCTATCTGGATACACCAATAATGCCGGTGTGTCCAATTTTTCAGGACTATTTACTTCATACCAATGCATCTACTACTATTTTTTGATCAATCAATTTCTTCTAATTCAAAAAGGGCTTCAATTTCAACGGGAATATTGTCTGGTAAGGAACCCATACCTACGGCACTTCTTACACCAATCCCGTTCTCTGTTCCCCATACTTTGGCAAATAGTTCCGAGCAGCCATTGATAATGCCTGGATGTTTTTCAAAATCTGCTGTGCAGTTGACCATGCCCAAAACTTTGATCACGCGTTTGATCCTGTTGAGCGAACCCAAATTAGCTTTAAGGGTAGCCAAGATGGCCAGTCCCACTTGTTGGGCTGCTGCTTTGCCTTCTTCTGGCGTAAGGGTTTCACCAATACGGCCAATGATCAAGCTACCATCGTTTTTTACGGTACCATGACCGGAAACATAACAATGTCTTCCGTCTACTAACAAGGGTTTATAAACTCCCAGTGGTTTTGGTGCTGGTGGTAGGGTCAAGCCCAGTGCTGCAAAATTTTCTTCAGCTGTCATAACGCTATATTAGATAAAATAATTGAGGATAAAAACGCCTATCAATCCGGCTACAGAAACAATGGTTTCCATGATGCTCCAAGTGCGGATGGTGTCTTTTACAGAGAGATTAAAATATTCTTTGAACATCCAGAACCCTGGGTCATTTACGTGTGAGAACATCAAAGAGCCTGCGCCGGTTGCCAAAACCATTAAGGATGGATTCACACCTGTGGTTGCTATTAGCGGTGCTACAATACCTGCTGTTGTTAAACCCGCTACAGTAGCGGATCCTACGCTTACGCGAATAATAGCACTAATGCCCCAAGCCAATAACAGTGGATGAATAGATAGCCCCACCAAGGGTTGAACCAAATCTTGGCTAATACCCGCATCCATCAAGACTTGTTTGAGGGCACCTGCGCCACCAATGATGAGTAAGATACTAGAAATGTCCTTGACGGCATCGCCCATGGGGGCCATCATGCTAGCAATAGTTTTACCCTGTTTAATGCCTAGTGTATATAAAGCAATGAGCAGGCTAATCAACATGGCAATACTGGGATCTCCAATGGTATGCACCATACTGGTAAAGCCATTTTTTTCTGGCATCCAAATTTTGACAAGGGTATCCAAACCAATAAGCAGCACGGGTAAAAAAGCCGCCATGAGTGAAGCAAATAAACCCGGTAATTGATCATCTGGAATTTCCTTGTTGGAGAAAATAGCCAATGGAGCATTGGTATATTTTTTTAGCGTCACAGAAAAAATAGGTCCAGCAATAATAATGGCAGGAATGGCAATTAAAACGCCATAGAATAAGGTAGTGCCAAGGTCTGCATGAAATTGTTCGGACAATGCCACAGGCGATGGATGTGGTGGTAAATAGCCATGTGTTACAGAGAGGGCTGCTAGTGTGGGTAGTCCCAAATAAACAGCAGGTAATTTGTATTTGGCTGCAATGCCAATTACCAATGGAACTAATAATACAAAGCCTACGCCATAGAATAAAGGAATCCCAACTATAAATGCAGTAAGCACTAGTGCCCATTGAATATATTGGGTGCCAAATGCTTTGATTAAAGCCTGAGCAATTTTGTTGGCTGCCCCACTATCGGCTACCAATTTTCCCAACATGGCTCCCAAAATCAGGATCACCAATAAAGAACCCATGATATCTCCAATCCCTTTTTGAATTGCAGCTATGAGTTTTCCTGCTTCCATTGATTTACTTAATCCAGTGAAGATGCAAACAATTAAAAATGCCAAAAAGGGATGTAGTTTGATTACCGTAATCAGCAGGATTAATGCAGCAACAGCAAAGACCAAGAGGAGAATAGACATGGCAGCAGCTTTGTCTAAAGTTAAACTAATTTGGGAGCTGACAAAATCTTGATACAGCTTCTTGAATGATTTTTCTGCTGCTATATGCTAGGGTTTAGGGTCTTTGTAGAAGGCTATCCAAAGTCTGTTTCATTGTTGGAAAATCATTCAGGTTATGGTGTGTGCCTTTCTCCAATACCACAAATAGATCAGTAGGTTTTAAAACGGATTTTAATTTTGCGGCATTGCTCAATGGTATCAAAGCATCGTCTGTTCCGTGAAAAATACAGATTGGGGCTGAAACGTTTGGCAGGTATTGATCAGTGCGAAATTTGTATTGTAAAATATTTTCAACCGGATAGATAAAGGCATAGTGTCTTACCAATGAAACCATGCTATTATAAGGCGTTTCTAGTATCAATTGTTTGCAATCTCTGATACTAGCTAATTGGGCTGCAATACCTGTTCCCATTGATTTTCCATAAAGTATAATTTGTGCTGGCTCATAGCGCACCCTGGCCAATTTATACAATTGTAATGCCATTTCTTGCAAATTGGCCTCAGATAATTCTCCAGTTGATTTGCCAAATTTGGGATAGTCAATCATCC
>CAMFKK010000036.1 GCA_945957225.1 uncultured Sphingobacteriia bacterium
CGACAAGATGACCGAGTCTATGCAAAGAACCATTGACGAGACCAATCGCCGCCGCGAAAAACAGATTGCCCACAACTTGGCCAATGGTATTGAGCCCAAAACAATTATCAAGAGCAGGGAGCAAGTTTTTGCACAAGGTTCTGTCTTAGATATCAAGGGTTATGACCCTTCAAATCCTTATGCACTGCAGGAAGACGCACCATTGGTTCCATCCAAAGCGGCTGACGAACAAGAGACTTATCAAACCATTCCACAATTGGAAAAAGCCATTAAGCAAACCAAGAAAGAAATGGAAAAAGCCGCTCGTGATCTGGACTTTATTGAAGCTGCTAGACTACGTGACCAAATGTTTAGCCTACAAAAGGATTTGGAGCAAATGAAATAGGCGCTACCGTTGCAGCGCCCATTTCTAAAAAATATCTTCAGCACAATTTAGTACTTACTCAACTTAGCAACTAAGGCTTTGGTTTTTGTTTCCAAAGTTTTCAGTTGTTCTTGTACCTGTTTTACAGCCGCAGCGGTTTGTGTGGTTGGGGTCATTTCTGTTTCATGAAAGACACCAAACAAACCGGCAAAGCCAGACTCTACACTAGTAGTGGTAGGAGCAGCTTGTGCGCCACTGCCTCTTCTACTTGCTCTGCCAGTACCTTCTATGACAGCTAGTTCTTGGTCAATGGCATTTAAACTGTCTTTATTAGCAGCAGTAGTTTTTGTTTTAATAGCTGCTCTTGCCGCTGCAATGCTTTCTCCCAGCTTGCGCGATGCCAACCTACCCTCATAACAGGCCAAAGAAAGTGCATGTTGTTGTTGCAAATCTGCAGCGCTTGCTTTTACGCGTGGATCCAATTTTACAGTAAGTGATTGTGTTTCTGTTGTACCATCAACAGTTAATTTAACCGTATAGACACCCGGTAATACCCAAGGTGAATTAGCTACTTTGGGTGTGTTCTGATAAATGGCTGTCATAGGAAATTCAGCTGGTTCATCAATGGGTGTATAGTGCATGTCCCAGAGAAAACGATGCGCGCCTGCTGCAGCACTCAAGATCTGTTGTGGTCTAATCCAATACAAAGGAATATTTACATCAGGTATGGCATAGGGCTTATCCTTACTGCTATACTTTCTGATAGATCTTCCAGTAGCATCCAAAATTTCTAGACTTACTTCACCCGCTGTTTGTGACAAATGATAGTTGATGATGGCGCCATCGGGTGGGTTCTCTCCACCTGGTTCTTCTTGGGGAATAGGCGTATCTGTATTCATATTCCAACGAACACGAATGGCTTGTTGGGGTTTGTATAAAACAGTTTTTGCTTCCATTGTTTTTGTGGTCAATTGACGCAATGGTGTAATATCATCCAAGATCCAAAATCCTCTTCCATGCGTACCCAACACTAAATCATCATCCTTGATCACCAAATCACGAATAGAAGTAGCTGGCATATTCAAACGCAAAGACTGCCAATGTTCTCCATCGTCAAAAGACACATAGACTGCGTTTTCAGAACCTGCAAACAAGAGTCCCTTTCTAATAGGATCTTCACGTACTACGTTGATGGGTTCATTATCGGGCAAACCATTGGTGATTTTTTTCCAAGTCTTTCCTCCGTCATTTGTTTTGTACGCATAGGGATGCATGTCATCACAACGAATCCTATTCACTGCTGCATAAACCGTGTTGGCATCAAAATGACTGGCGTCCATTAAAGAGACTTTGCTCCAAGAAGTAATTTCTGGAGGCGTCACGTTTTTCCAATTCTTGCCTCCATCACGCGTTACATGAATATAGCCGTCATCGGTGCCAGCCCAAATGGTATTGATGTCTTTATAAGAAGGCGCCACGGTATAGATTACGCCACGTCTGGGCATTTTTTTCATGTCTTCAGATGTATATACCCCAACACTGGCTGGTATATCCCATGACTCACGAGAAAGGTCTGGACTAATGGTCTGCCAGCTGTTTCCACCGTTGGTGGTTTTAAACAAAACGTTTCCAGCAAAGTATAAGGTCTTGGGATCAATGGGTGAAAACAATACTGGTGCCGTTCTTACCCAACGGTATTTGCCTGAACGTATACCTTCTGGTCCAATATTTTGTACTTGTCCCGTGCGTTTGTCAAACTTGGTAATTTTTCCGCCATAAATAATATTGGGGTCCAATGGATCTGGTGCTACATAGCCATATTCTTCCACGCCAACGGGATGCCATTCTCGCAATCCAATCTGGCCATCATTACCGCGAGAAGCAATACCCACTGATCCACTTTCTTGTTGACCGCCATAAACATTATAAGGAAAACTATTGTCTGTAATCACGTGATAAAACTGGGCCGTTGGTTGGTTGTACCAGGAAGAAAATGTTTCTCCACCATTCACGGTTACAATACCACCTTGATCACAAGCAATCAACATGATTTTGGGATTGTTAGGGTTAATCCAAATCCTGTGATAGTCATCGCCCCCGGGCGCACCCTTGAATCCCGTCCAGGTTTTTGCGCCATCCACCGATTTCCAGGTAACCACATTGGCACTATAAACAATATCTGCATTGGTGGGATCCACTTTTACTTCTGCAAAATCACTACCCCTTCCCCAATAACGGCCGTCTGCACTCATGAGCTGCCAAGACTCTCCGGCGTCATCGCTTCTATAAATGCCGCCATATTTTCCTGCGTCAACGGTGGCATAAAGTCTATTGCTATTGGTGGGTGCTATGCCAAATCCAATCCTACCCAAACCCTGTTCCGTGGTAGGTAATCCCATGGTGAGTTTTTTCCAAGTATTGCCCCCATCGGTGGATTTAAATAGTCCAGACTCAGGTCCATTCCACTGTCCGTTTTCCCAAGGACCCTGTCTACCCGCCCAGAGGTCAGCATATAGGATATTGGAATTGTTTGGGTCAAAATTTACTTGAACAGCTCCGGTGTTTTCATCCTTATATAAAACGCGTTCCCAGGTTTTACCGCCATTTAAACTACGATAAACGCCTCGCTCCGTATTGGGTCCATAAGGATGGCCTAACACGGCAACAAAAATGCGGTTCTCATCCTTGGGGTCAATAATGATGTCTCCAATCTGTTGACCATCGTTCAAACCCATATTGTTCCATGTCTTTCCGCCATCGGTTGATTTGTAGACACCATCACCCACAGAAAGATCGGGTCTTTGTATGCCTTCTCCACAACCCACATAAATCACGTTAGGATTGGATTCTGACACGGCAATATCGCCCACGGACCCCGTGCGCATTTGGTCAAAAATGGGTTTCCAAGTACGGCCATAGTCATTTGACTTCCATACCCCACCATTGTTTACACCAATGTAGAACACAGAGGGTTGGCTGGGTACACCTACGGCACCTACCGTACGGCCACCACGGTGTGGTCCAATCATTCGGTACTTCATGCCACTGAGATAGGCATCAGAAAAGGGTTGTGCAAACAATTGCCAACTACAGCATAGGGCAATAGCCAATAGACCGATGATACGGCTATTGCGTGGTTTTGGTTGATTCATCTTGAAGAAGAAATTAAGTGATTCCCCAAGATACAAAACCTAGGCTATTCTTTGTCTACATCATGCTTACTATAAGCTTCCATTAATTTTTTCTGTACTTCCATAGCTACTGGCGCATAGGAATGGAATTCCATATTAAATCTTGCCCTACCCTGTGTCAAACTTCTCAAGGAAGAGGAATATTGGTGCATTTGTGCTAGTGGCACTTTGGCCGTAATTTTTTGAAAATGACCTTCAGCTTCCATGCCTTCTACCATGGCCATTCTGGTTTGCAAATCTCCCATGACCGCTCCTACCTGATCATCCGGACAGGAAATGACTACCTGATAAATGGGTTCCAATAATTGTGGATCTGCGTCTTTGAATGCTGCCCTAAATGCTTGTAAACCTGCAATCTTAAAAGAGATATCATTGCTATCTACAGGGTGCATTTTTCCATCATACACACTCACACGCACGTCTCTTACATAGGAACCTGTGATAGGTCCGTTATGCATTTTTTCCATGACCCCTTTTAAGATAGCAGGCAGAAAACGGGTATCAATGGCTCCACCTACAATGCAGTTGAGATACACCAGTTTACCGCCCCAATCCAAATTGATTTCTTCTCTTCCTCTTACGTGTAAACCTGGAGGATCAGGCATGCCTTCATACCAAGGTTCTACCAACATAAACACTTCTCCAAACTGACCGGATCCGCCACTTTGTTTTTTATGCCGATAACTGGATTCGGCTTTTTTACGAATGGTTTCTCTATAAGGAATCTTGGGTTTGTCAATGCTGATCTCTAGTTTGTGTATATGCGCTATTTTCCACTGAAGCACTTGTAAATGCAATTCACCCTGGCAGTGTAATAAGATCTGTCTTAATTCAGGCGAAACTTCAAACTGAACAGTGGCGTCTTCACTCACCAATGTGTGCAAGACCTGGGAGAGTTTTTCTTCTTCACCCTTGTTCACAGTGGCAATGGCAACTGTTACATTGGGTTTTGGAAATTGAATGGGCTCCAATTCCATATTGGCTCCTTTTTCATGTAGGGTATTGTTGACATGGGTAGATCGCAGTTTTAAAGTGGCGCCAATATCACCCGCTACCAATTCATTTACGGGTATTCTTTTGTGCCCTTCTAATAAGAGCAGCTGGTTGAACTGTTCTGTAACACCCGTATTTTCATTCACCAATTCAGCACCCGTTTTAAGGGTACCACTATAAACCTTGAACAAACTCAGCTCTCCAATATGTGGTTCGGTGATGGTTTTAAAAATAAAGATGCAAGTGGGTCCATTGGGATCACAGGGCAACAATTTGCCAGACAAGGTTTTTTGAGGCGGCATTTCTACAGCACTAGGACAAACATTGTCTATAAAACTCAAGATTCTACCAATACCAATATTTTTTTCTGCTGATGCACAGAAGAGCGGGAAAATATGGTGCAGGATCATGGAATTATGCAATCCCAGTTTCATATCATTCTCGTCTAGTTCTCCTTGGTCAAAATATTTTTCCATCAAACCCTCGTCATTGGCAGCAATGGTTTCTACCAATTCTTTGTGTAGTTGGTCAGCCTTTTCTTTTAAATGCGCTGGTATGGGTACTTTGCTAGGCTTGCCCCCATCAGGACCATATTGGTACATGGTCATATTGAGCACGTCAATAATGCTGTTAAAATTGGGGCCTGTTTCTACCGGAAACTGCACCACTACCACATTGGGTCCAAAATGGGATTTGGCTTCTTGAACGGTCTTATCAAAGTCAGCGCCCTCTTTGTCCAATTGGTTTACCACAAAAAGTGTAGGGGTTTTAAATTGGTCCGTGTATTCCCAAATAATATCGGTTCCTACTTCTACGCCAACAGCGCCATTTAGAATCATCAAGCCCGTATCAGCAACTCTTAAAGCGCTAATCAACTCACCAGAAAAATCATTGTATCCTGGAGTGTCAATGATATTGATTTTATAGTTCTTCCACACCGTATGCATCAGAGACGCAAAAACAGAACTTTGGCGTTCTGTTTCTAATTCGTGGTAATCACTCACCGTATTTTTTGCAAGGATGGAGCCGGGTCTGTTGATGAGTCCGGCTTCAAATAACATGCTTTCTGCAATACTGGTCTTTCCGCTGCCGGGGTGTCCCAGCAGTGCTATATTTTTTACATGGTTGGAATCAAAACTGGCCATGATGCTTTATTTAAGAATGAAAAGATGGAAATCTGCTTTTAGTTGATCAATAAAACCAAGTAGTGCGTCTAGTTTCTCCTTGAGGTAATGATGGGGAATGCGATGACCAAAATTGGGGTGTCTTTCTGCTTCTGTAACATGGTGTTTGATCTCGTGTTTGAGGTCATGTACATTAATCAGTTGAATGTGGAACTGGTTGTGAAAATGTTCAATCCCTTCTAAAGTTTTGTGTTCTGTTTTTCCCGGGGCAAATAGATACAATTCGTTTTTTAGTTCATTAATCATTTGTTTGTAGTTGGCCAAGGTTTGATGCCAAATTTTGCACTCTTCAATGAGTGCCAGGTGCTGTTCAGCGGTTATCATTGCAATCGATTTAAAGTGAAGAAAAAATGCTGATTTTACTCAGGAATAATGGCAGAATAAATTTAAAAAAGACATAAAAAAATAACCATGACAATCGTCATGGTTATTCCAATAAAAAGGGGCTAATATCCAATATAGTACCCTGTTTTAATAAGCACTATTAATAGGGCGATTGTTTGTTTTTTTCCTCTGCTATATCTTTTTTGATCAATTGGTTTAAGTCAATTTTTGTGTTTTTCAAAATAAGGATGGTGGTGCCTTTTTCTCTAGCAAATGGGGATACTATTTCTCCAAATTTTACCACTGATTCAAAATTTGATTTTTGATCAGCCATTTCTCTTGCTACGTCTTTGGATTCCTTTACCTGAATGACGTGTTTGATAGGATCTTTTAGGCTAAGCCAGTTTAGATAATCTGCATCATAAGAAATAGCTTGAACCCCTTTGATTTTGGAATAATAATTGACTGCACCCACTTGTCCATAATTGTCACAATATACAAGGGTGTGTTTTGGATCATTGATACAGATAATAGCACTATCCACTTTAGCCGCCATTTCTTTCCAACCTAACATATCCGCAAAATCTTGGGGAATCTCATGGTTCTTTCCGTCTTCCCATCTAATCAATCCAAACTTTTTAAAATCAGCCTCATTGGACCTCATTTGCTCTGGAGTTTGAATGGGAAAAATGAGCGTGAACATGGGTATCATCATGGCAAAGGGAAATACCAAGCAAATAGGTTTTAAATAAACGCGCCATGACTTGGACAAAACCTGTTCTAAATACACGGCACCAAATGCCAACAAAACGGGATAAAGTCCAATGGCATAATAGGCCTTGGCTTTGAAATACAAAAAGAAGCAAATGCTGAAACAAAATCCCCATAGCAAAACCCTAAATGGCTTAAAGGGTTGGTACCTAAAAAAGCCAACAAAAGCGGTTACTAATACAAAAAAAGCAGCAAAGAAAAACAGGAACTGTTCTTTGATAAAATGGGAACGCTCAACATTTACCAGTTGCGTTCTTTGCAATTCTTGCATATGCGCCACTACTGGAAAATCATTTACCCATTGCCAATAGAGATTTGGTGTAATCAGGACTAAGCATAGTAAAATGGAAAAATAAAAATGAGGCTGCGTAAATATTTTTCTTTGTTTGGTAATCAACAATGCAGGGAATAATCCCAATAGCAAAAAAACAATATTGTATTTGTTCAAGAAACCCAGTGCCACAGCTATTGCCAAATAGTACAACCATTTTTGATGTTCCGTTTGAATGTATCTAATCACAAAATAATAAGCACTGGTCCAGATAAAGATTTCAAATGAATTGGGTTGAAAAAGAATATTGATCCTCAATAAAACAGACATCAAGATGGCAATGGCACCCATGCACAATGCAAAGACTCCTCCTTTTAATGTTTCAATAATTTTCCAAACCATAAAAATGGTCATGGCTCCAAATAGTGCTGGAAAAAATTTGACCCAGAAAACACCATTTCCCAATTGTAAAATCATCCACGCCATCCAAGAACCCAAGGGAGGAACTGATTGAAAACCCCAAGCCAAATGCTTGGCTTGATCTAAGTGCAGGTATTCATCACGATGTAAATCAAATACCGGATTGATTAATTGAAACTGTAGGATCATTTTGACCAGCAAAAAGCCAATCAATACTGCTGTGGTTTTCTTCATAGAAAAATATTAACTATTTGCAGCAGCTTCCAAAACAGCTATTTCTAATTTGCGCATTTTTAAAAGGGCATCCATCACTTTTTGTCCCTTTCCCTGACCCATGAGTTTGCTAAGGGCAGATGGAATGATCTGCCACGACAGACCAAATTGATCTTTAAGCCAACCACATCTGGATGCTTGACCACCATCCGCTATCAAACTATTCCAATAATAATCAATCTCGTCTTGATTGGCGCATTCTACTACAAAAGAGCAGGCTTCATTAAATTGAAACATGGGTCCTCCGTTGAGCCCCATAAATCTTTGCCCATTCAATTCCCAGTTAACCACCATGGGGCTTTCCTGAATAATCTTGGATTCAGGAAAAATAGAACAATAAAATGTTGCTGCTGCTTTGGCTTGTCCATCAAACCAAAGACAGGGATAGGTTTTTTCTGACATAAGGGAAAGATAGCTTTAATTATTTTTTTCTGCCCTATCCGATAACCATTTTCCAAGATAGGCGCCTACCAAGGATGGAAGGGCATACAAGATGAAAACCAAGAACTCAACAGGCATTAAATTATGGCTACCTCTATAGATGGTTGCTTCATAAAGCGCGGTGATAGGAAAAATCAAGATCATGCAGAAACCTGCTAACCAAGGTTTCAGCTCCATTAAATAACCAACGGCTAGCCCTGCAATAAAATATAAAATGGCTGCTGTAATCCCGTAATTATTTCTGAGAAAACTGGAGTAATGATATTCTCCCGGCGGGGTGGCTGGAGTTTCTAAAATGATACTTACCAAAAGGATTAACAGAAATCCTATGAATACCAAAAACAGATACTGTATAAATTTACCAAAAAACATAGGGCGGTTTTTAGGGTTCTACAGTAAAATACAACCCAAAAACCAAAATGTCAATACCCTATCAAATCCTTTTACATACCACTTTACCCAAGGGGGTATTGGATTCTACCAGTATCAATTGTCCATTTTGATAACTGTAGAATGTATCCTTTTTATCTGGAGTGGTCACTTGGTATTTACCTGCACCCAGGGCTTTTACGGATAGAAAGTCGGCATACATATTGGAGAAGACGGTATTCAAACCCTTTGGTTCCTGATGGTAAAGATCCACCACACAAACATCAATCAGCTTGTTTTCAATTTTACCCGTCTTACCATTTTTCTGTGTCTGGTAAGATTTCTCGGCAACCTTAACCACTTTGGCATGAACATCATCGGAACCGCGATTAGCATGTCTATAAGCGGTTCCTTGTATCAACCCCCCTTTTTCTTTTACCGCACTTACTTCAGATTCAACATGAATAGACATCATAAAGACTTTTGCATCCGTATTGGTTCTTAAATCACTACTTACTTTGGATCCTGAAACCACTCTCACGGCTTTAATGGTACCAATATTTTTATCCTTGAAAAACACATTAAAGACTATCTCTTTTTTCTGAGCAAAGACAGCAATGGTAGAAACTAAAACGGCTAAAAGAAGGAGTTTAATTTTCATATACAGCGTTGTTTCCCTAAGATAATTCAAATTTGTATTGCTTGCACAACCATAATGAAATATCGATTATCGCTGCAGCACAATTTTGCTAACGCGATAGACTAAGAAGATGGTAATGATCATGGTACCAGTGGCTATCATAGCCAACCAATCATAATGCTCTAGTGGCGCGTAGCGATCTTTTTGAACAATCACCCAACCGGCAATCATGGCGCCAAAACCACCGGCCATTTGTTGCAAAGAAGCGTTGATACTCATAAAGGAACCGCGATACTGTGGTGCTGGAATGGCAGATGTTAGGGCCGATGCTGGAACCATTCTGCTCATAATGGCCACCATCATACAAACATTGGTGACCAAGACCATCCAAAAGGGTGTTTCAGCATAATGCGCATAAATATTGATGATCACTGCTGCAATAAGCGTAGCAATAGCAAAGATGTTAAATCGGTCAACCTTATCACTCATTTTACCAATCAGGGGCATGGAAATTAAAGCTGCAACACCTGTTACCATAAACAGTAAGGGTAATTGGTTCGGGCTAATTTTCAAATTATTGATGGCAAAAGCAGAACCAAAGGGCATCATCATAAATCCACCAACAGACAATAGGGCTGTAGACAAAAATCCAATCCGGTGATTTTTTAAAGTAACGGTATGCAACAAATGTTTTACAACAGAATGTTCCTGTTGCAGCGCTAAATGTGCTGTTAATGGTTGGAGTTTGATTAAAATAATAATGGCAATCATGGCTGCTAGCACAGCGATGGCTAGGAAGGGAACATGCCAGCCCCATTGGTTGGCAATGTACAAGCCAATTGGAATACCCATAACCTGACTCACGCCAAAACCCATTTGAATAAAGCCCATCACTTTTCCCCTTTGTTGAAAATCAAATAAGTCAGCAACAATGGCCAAGGAAATAGAACCAATGACCCCACCAAAAATACCCGTTACAATTCTAGCAGCTACCAACCAGAAATGATTAGGCGCTAGTGCGCAGAAAAATGTGCCAATGACAAAACCCGAATAAAAAAACAACAAGAGTTGTTTCCGATCATACTTGTCCGCAAACCCCGCCGTTAATAAACCAGAAATCCCCGCACTAAATGCATAGGCAGAAACAGCCACACCAAATTGAGCCGTGTTAATGTTCATTGATTTCATCATGATATCACCCAAGGGAGACATGACCATGAAATCCAATACCACCGTGAACTGTGTTATGGCTAATAAGAAAATCACTAGTTTCTGATAGGAACTAAGTGCTGGAGCAGGGGGGGAATTTGTCATTATTTTTTTTGATGGTCTGCAAAATATTTTTGCATGTAACCGTTGAAATCGGGCAATTGCTTGTCCTCATAAATTTGTATAAACTGTTTGAACTGCATATAGCCATACACAAAGGGATTCTGAGAAGCCTGTTCATAGTTCTTCCCAAAATAGGCTTCAATGGTCATACCCGCAGGAACAGGATTGGGTAGTTTGGCAAACATGTTTTTTGCCGCATCATAGCAGGCTTTCAATTCCTTTTCTCTTCCTTGTTTTCTCCACCAAAGCATGGCAACCGTATTGGCAAAATACTCTTCTTCATAAGAGCCCCTTAAGTTTCCGCGAATAGTTTGGTCTACCCCATGGCTTAACTCATGAGGTAAATAAAAGCCGTTGAAGAAAAAACCAAAAGCGGCTTTTCCAGCGGCTTCACCACCCGCTACTTCATAAAAGAATTGTTGTTGTTGAGGAATCACTTGTGCCCAAATGGGAAGGTTAGCGGTCTTCACTTTTCCTTCTCCATCAAAATAAATCAAATAGGGTGTGGTGTTTAAAATAGTAGTTACGTCAAGTGTAATACTGGGTTTGATCTGTTTAATATCGGCTATAAATGTCTTGGTAATACTACCACCATCCTGTACCAAACTGGCAGAATCGGTGTAAACCAAGAACCAATTTTTTTGAGAAAAAGCCAAATGAGTAGTCAGAAAAAGGGCAATAATTAGTGGGATACGTTTCATGAATATTGGGTTGCTATGAATAAAGCAGCCAAAATAATAAAAAAATCTAATATTATTACGAATCCTTATAGATAAATGGAAACAATGAATGATCATCAACTAGATAGAACCCTTCTGCAATAATTTGGAATGCGCAACATAGGATTTGTCTGGGCTATAGACAAATAAGCAGCTACCATTTCTGATGGTTTCAATAATGGGTTTTTTCAAAGCTTCAGGAATGGCGGGGCAACCTTGACTGCGGCCGATATATCCCAGTTGGTGAATGGTTCTTTCATTTACATAGTCTGCACTATGGATGACAATGCCTCTTTCCATGGCATTATCATTGATTCCGGCTTCCTGTCCTTCTAAACGAAGACTATATCCGTGTTTACCGGAATAAGGACTACCCGTGGTATAGAATCCCAAACTACTTTTAAAACTATTAATGGCATTGGAGAATTTGGTAGCCAGGGCTGTTCCTGAATTTCTGCCATGAGACACAAATGTGTTAAAAAGCAGGGCACCCGTTTCTAGGTTGATCACAAACAATCTTTTCTGGCTAGAGGGCAGACTAAAATCAATAATGGTTAGAATATGGTCTTTTTGAACCTTTCCTGCTACCAACAAAGATTGGTAACCGGTTAATGCTAGGTTAAATGCTTCTTTTGAAAGACCCATGGCGTCTAGGTCCAGAGAATCGTATAAAAAAGCCCGATTATTTTCACCAGGATTGGTGGCCGTTGAGTCTTTATAAGCCGGCATCTTGGTTTTATTGGGTCCATATTTTCCGGTACCAAATACCAGACCGCCCATTAATAAGATAAGGGGGATCAAGAAGAACCGTATTTTTTTAAACCTCAAAAAACGCATAAGCCATTGATTTTCAATAATGGCCCCTATTTGGGGG
>CAMFKK010000037.1 GCA_945957225.1 uncultured Sphingobacteriia bacterium
ATTGTTGATTGCACCAGGAAACCCTGGAACGGCCCAATTTGGTAAGAATATCCCTGTTGGGGTCAATGATTTTGAAGCCATCAGAACCATTTGTTTGGAAGAGAAGATTGGCATGTTGGTAGTAGGACCCGAAGATCCATTGGTAAATGGGGTTTATGATTATTTCCAAAACCATGAAGAACTACGCCATATAACGGTTGTAGCTCCATCGGGCCAGGCCGCACAATTAGAGGGAAGTAAGGCTTTTAGTAAGAAATTTATGCAGCGTCATGGCATACCTACGGCTGCTTATGCAGAATTTACCAAGGACCAATTTGAAGCAGGCAAAGCCTATATTGCCGCGCATAGTCTTCCCGTAGTACTCAAAGCAGACGGTTTGGCAGCAGGGAAAGGGGTGATTATTGCCCAAACCACTGAGGAGGCTTTGGCCAGTTTTGAAGAAATGATTATTCACCAACAATTTGGCGCAGCCAGCAGCAAAGTAGTGGTAGAAGAATTTTTACACGGGATTGAAGTCAGCGTTTTTGTACTAACCGATGGAAAGGATTACCAAATTATCGGCCACGCTAAGGACTATAAAAGAATTGGTGAGGGCGATACTGGATTAAATACCGGTGGCATGGGTTGTGTAAGCCCAGTTCCCTTTATGGACGCGGTTTTCATGGAAAAAGTAACTAAAAAAATTATTGAACCAACCGTTGCTGGGTTGGACAAAGAAAACTTGGTTTATCATGGGTTTATCTTTTTTGGACTCATGAATGTGGGTGGTGAACCCTGGGTCATTGAATACAATTGCCGCATGGGTGATCCAGAGACAGAAGTGGTGATGCCCTTACTGGATACGGATTTGGTAAGTTTGTTTGCCGCTATGGACAATGGCACATTGGCCGATGCCAATATTAATTTTGATCCAAGATGCTGTGCCACCGTGATGGCCGTGAGTGGTGGTTATCCTGGCGATTACCAAAAAGGGCTCCCCATTACCGGTTTGGCAGAACTCAATGCCCAGAAAGGCGCAGAAACACTGGTTTTTCATGCTGGCACTAAAATGGCAAGTGATAGTCTGCAAACCAATGGAGGAAGGGTGTTGGCTGTGAGTTCTTATGGTGAATCACTTACTGAAGCGGTTCAAAAATCAAAGAATTTGTTGGAAAAAATCCATTTTGAAGGCATGTATTATCGCAGGGATATTGGGTATGAGTTCCCGGTCTAATCCACATTAATCAGAATGGCTTGTTAATAACCGTGCATCCCTTGTAAAATCAGGGATTTCCACTTTGTTTATTCCATTTATTTAAGACACCTTTGCTTCCACTGAATTACTTATATACGAACTAATTATATACAATGGGATTGTTTAGCTTTTTTACTCAAGAGATTGCCATAGACTTAGGGACCGCCAACACCCTAATTATCCATAACGATGAAGTGGTGGTGAACGAGCCATCCATTGTGGCCCTAAACCGCAATAATCCAAAGGAGGTATTGGCTGTTGGTAAACGTGCTTTGATGATGCACGAAAAAACCCACGAAAGTATCCGTACCGTTCGTCCTTTGAAAGACGGAGTAATTGCGGACTTTAACGCGGCAGAATTGATGATTAGGGAATTGATCAAAATGATCTATCCCAAAAAACCTTTGTTTCCACCTAGCTGGAGAATGGTGATCTGTATTCCCTCTTCCATTACGGAAGTAGAAAAACGTGCTGTGCGCGATAGTGCGGAACAAGCAGGTGCCAAAGAGGTTTACATGATTCACGAACCCATGGCAGCTGCCCTTGGTATTGGAATTGATGTTGAAGAACCTGTAGGTAATATGATCATTGATATTGGTGGTGGTACTACCGGTATTACCGTGATTGCCTTGGCGGGAATTGTTTGTGACCAAAGTATTCGTATTGCGGGTGATGAATTTACGGCAGATATTATGGAAGCACTGCGTCGTTACCATAGCTTATTAATTGGAGAACGTACGGCAGAACAAATCAAGATTACTGTTGGTGCAGCCATGAAGGATTTGGATAACCCTCCGGACGATATGCCTGTAAATGGTCGTGATTTGGTAACCGGTATTCCTAAGCAGATCATGGTGAGCTACCAAGAAATTGCGGAAGCATTAGATAAGAGCATTTTCAAGATAGAGGAAGCCATCTTAAAAGCACTTGAAACCACACCTCCAGAATTGGCTGCGGATATTTATCGCAGGGGTTTGTACCTAACAGGAGGTGGAGCCCTTTTACGCGGTTTGGATAAACGTTTGAGCGCCAAGATTAAATTACCTGTGCATATTGCCGATGACCCATTAAAAAGTGTGGTTCGCGGTACAGGTTTGGCATTGAAGAATTATCAGCGTTTCCCTTTTATCATGAGATAAATTGGCTCAAACGCAATAGCCGGTTCATTATTACGTTACAGGTATCTATAACTGGCCCGAAATACCGCTGTGAAAAACATTTTCCTATTCATACAACGCAATTTCAATTTCCTTGGATTTCTAATCCTGGAAATTGTGTGCATTGTATTATTGAGTAATAGCAGTAAAACCCACCAAGTTTTCTTTTCGGAGATAGCAGAGGAATCAACGGGCAAATTCAATAAGCAATACAATAATTGGCGCTACTATTTTTCTTTAAAAGAGACCAACCAACAATTGGTAGAAGAGAATGCTCGCTTGCGTAACCTACTTCCCAGCAATTTTCAATCACCTGATAGTAGCACCAAACAGTTAATAGACAGCTTGATGAGGGATAGTTTGGGAAGAAGCCGCAAATACACGGTGATGCCAGCCAAAGTCATTGGCAACACCCTAACGTTGCAAAACAATTACCTCACCCTTGAAAGAGGCAGTTTACAAGGTGTAAAAAAAGGAATGGCCGTCATGGGTTCCACTGGAATTGTGGGAGTGGTAGTAGCTGTGAGTGAGAATAATTCCAAAGTGATGAGTTTGTTGCACCGCAGTAGTAGGGTTTCTGCCATGCTTAAAAAGGACAATAATGCGGGTAGTATAGAATGGGATGGTGCTGACCCTTCCTATTTGATTTTGAAAAATATACCCAAGAGTTCAAAAGTCAACAAAGGGGATACGGTTTTGACTAGTACCTATAGCGCCAATTTTCCATCGCATTTGATGGTAGGCACCGTATATAGTGTGGTGGCGGATCCATCTAGTAATTTCTTTACCCTAAAAGTAAAAACAGCTACTAATTTCTTTGCCTTACAATATGTGTATTTAGTGAACAATGCGGGATACGCAGAACAAATGAACATTGAAAACAGCACAGAAAAGAATCCATGAGTGACCTTATTAAAAATATAGTCCGCTTTGCCCTGTTCATTCTGTTTCAGGTGTTCATCCTCAATGAGGTACCACCCCTGCACCAGTGGATCATTCCTTATATCTATTTTCTGTACATACTTTGGCTACCATTTAATACCAACCGATTTGTGTTGTTATTAATCAGTTTTGCCTTTGGACTTACCCTAGATTATTTTACAGGATCTGCTGGATTACACGCAGCACCCTGTGTGTTGATTGCTTATTTGCGTCCTTTCTTGTTAAACCTATTAATTCCTCAAGATACTACTGAACATAGCTATTTAGAGCCAAGCATCAAGAGCATGGGCTGGGCCCCCTATAGTTTGTATGTAACCCTTCTAACTTTTATCCACCATTTTTTGTTGGTATTGATTGAATGGTTACAGTTTGGAAATTTTGTGTATTTCTTGGGCAAAGTAGCTGCTACCACAGCTATTAGCCTATTGTTGATTTTTATTACGGAAATGTTGTTTTTCAGAAAGGCTAAGTTCCGTACCAACAAAGCTTAGCTATCTACCTAATTGTATAATATTTTTGTATGTCTGTATTCAATCAAAGCAGGGGCCGGGTGGTGCAAATTATCTTTGGCGCCGTATTTGTGATTATACTGATTCAGTTGATTAACCTTCAGGTATTCTCTGCCAAATACAAATTGGCCGCAGAGAACAATGCCATTTATAGAAAAATCATTTATCCTGATAGGGGCATCATCTTTGATAGAAAGCGAAGAGCCATGTTGGAGAATACCATTAGCTATGACCTTGTGGTAACACCAATTGAATCAAAGGGTACCGATACATTAGCACTTTGTCAACTATTGAATATTGATACGGCAGAATATAAAAAGCGCATGCGCGATATTGTTTTCAAGAACACTTCTGTAAAACCATCCGTATTTGAAGCCCTACTCTCACAGGAATTATTTGCCAAGCTCTATGAGAATATGTACAAGTTTCCAGGTTTTAATTTGATTGATAGATCGGTAAGAACCTATCCCTATAATACCGGTGCACAAGTGCTGGGTTATATTGCTGAAGTAGATACCAGTTTTTTGAGAAAGCACCGGGAAGAAGGTTATGAAATGGGAGACTATGCTGGCATGAACGGACTAGAGCGTACTTATGAAAAAGTATTGATGGGTGTACGCGGGATTAAGCGTTATATCCGTGACAATAAAAGTCGGATTCAAGGACCTTATGAAAATGGGATGTTTGATACAACCGCAGTTGCGGGTAGAAATTTGTATACCAGTGTAGATGTTGAAGTACAGCAATTAGCAGAAAAATTATTGGCCAATAAAATTGGATCGGCAGTAGCCATCAATCCAAAAACAGGGGGCATTATTGCCATGGTATCCAGCCCCAACTACAACCCCAATGATCTCACTGGTTCCGCGCGAAGAAAGAACTTAGGCAGGATGTTGCTTGACACCGCGCGCCCCATGTTCAACCGCGCCATCAAAGGTCAGTATCCACCCGGATCTACCTTTAAACCACTTGGCGCTGTAATTGCATTAGATGAGGGTTTGATTACACCTAATTATGGCGTATCCTGTTTTGGGTCTTATACCAATTGCGGTGTATTGGTTAGGTGTGAACACAAAAATGCAGGACACGCATCTAATCTACGTTTGGCACTAGCCAATTCTTGTAACTCCTATTTTTCAGATGTATTTAGAAAAGCTATTGACAATCCTGAATACAAAAATCCCCAAAAAGGCTATCTGAAATGGAAGGAGTATATGAATGCTTTTGGTATGGGTACCAAACTTGAAGTGGATCTGCCCTCAGAAGACAGGGCCAGTGTTCCAGATACCGCAGTCTATAACAGGGCTTATGGAAAAAACAGGTGGAATAGCTGCACCATTTTAACCCTGGGTATTGGACAGGATAAGATGACGGCTACTCCTATGCAACTGGCCAATATGATGTGCATTCTTGCCAATAAGGGTTCTTATTATACCCCACATTTTGTAGATAGTATTGAACACGAAGAAGCAGAAGACAAAGCCATCTTAGCCAAATACCGCAAGAAGCACGTTGTAACACATACATCAGACACTGTATTCCGCGCAGTACATGAAGGTATGCATGATGTAACTGTTTATGGAACCGCTGCAGCCATTAAAGTACCAGGTGTTGAATACTGTGCAAAAACTGGTACAGCACAAAATCCACACGGAAAGAACCATAGTATTTTTGTTTGCTTTGCACCAAAAGACAATCCTACTATTGCCGTAGCCGTGGTTGTAGAAAATGCGGGTTATGGATCTACCTGGGCCGGACCCATTGGGGCTTTTATGATGGAAAAATATTTAAACGATACCATTGCCTCTGATAGACTTGCAGAAGTAGAAAGAATTTCCAATGCAGACCTTGTTCCTTCCGCAATCAAAGAATGGTATGTGCGCAAAGACAATCAACGCCAAGCCAGACTAGCTATGGAAGCTGCCAACAAAGCCG
This sequence comes from uncultured Sphingobacteriia bacterium, assembly GCA_945957225.1. GTDB lineage: Bacteria > Bacteroidota > Bacteroidia > Chitinophagales > Chitinophagaceae > Sediminibacterium. The sequence goes on from CAMFKK010000037.1 coordinate 5,778, forward strand.
CTGAAATGAATGAAGAAGAAGAGAATACTGAGAAGAATCCTGGCATGAACAAAAGACAATCAGAAGAACAATTAGAAATAGCCCCAAGTAAGGAGGCACCTAAAAAGGGAAAGGATTCTAAGAAATCCACAAAAGCCAATATAGCTTTATACCTACACGCAGATGATAGGTTTAAAGTAAAAAAATCAAAGGCCTAACATGAGTAGTAGAAATAGTTCTGTATCCAAAGGTGTTGACTGGACCGTAGTGGCGCTCTATGCCATCTTGGTTGCCATTGGTATTCTTTGCATTTTCATGGTTGAATATCGTAGTGGTAGCAATTGGCTACAATTATTCTTAGGCGGAAAAACCAATTATAGTAAACAATTGATTTTTGCAGGATTCTGCACTTTGATAGCGGCATTTATTCTAATGGCCGACAGCAAACTCTTTACCGCTTTTGCCAATCTGGCTTATGCATTTGGAATTTTATTAATGTTGGCCACTTTTGTATTAGGTAAGAATATCAATGGATCCAAATCATGGATAGCATTGGGTGGAGGATTCAATTTACAACCCGCCGAACTTTGTAAAATCTTTGTGTCATTGGCATTGGCCAAATACCTGAGCATGCAGAACACAGACTTTTCCAAACTCAAATCACAATTAATTGCGGGAGCTATTGTGCTATTACCGGCTGTATTATCTAGACTACAACATGAAACGGGTTTGGCCTTGGTGTACCTGAGTTTTTTTATTGCCATGTATCGTGAGGGTTTACCAACAGGCATCTTGGTTACGGGCATTTCTTTTGGGGCATTGGTGGTAGCTACCCTGATCGTTGACCCCAATGTGCTAGCTATTGCCCTTACCATTATTGCCATTCTCATCATTTATTTTACTCGTAGACAAATTAAAAGAAATAGCAAACTCTTACTCATTATCATTGCCACTTGGGCGGTATGTGTAGGTGTTCAAAGATTTGCTGTGCCTTATATTTTCAACAATGTATTTGAGTGTTACCAAAGTCAAAGAATTTACTCCGCTGTGGGCAAGGACTATGACTGTAGCCAGAACAAACACAATAAAATAGAAACAGCTACACCAGGGGCCAAAGCCTATAAACCAGATGACTATAATGTGCGTCAAAGTAAAATAGCCATTGGCTCAGGTGGTTTCTGGGGGAGGGGATTTTTAAAGGGTACACAGACAAGGGGAAAATATGTGCCCGCGCAACACTCAGACTTTATTTTTACTTCTCTTGGTGAAGCATTTGGTTTTGTGGGTTGTGCTATTTTTCTAATGCTTTATTTGTTTTTGCTGATTCGTATTACAGTGATTGCAGAAAGACAAAGAAGTACTTTTAGTAGGGTCTATGCCTATAGTGTTGCTAGTGTGCTATTCTTTCATATTGCCGTGAATGTATGTATGACAATTGGATTATTCCCCATTATTGGAATTGCATTGCCACTAATTAGTTATGGCGGTTCATCCCTGCTCACATTCACCGTTTTAATTTTTATTCTCTTGCGATTAGACGCAGACAGACAGATGGTTTTACGCTAATAGATAAATTGGGCTCATGCAAATTATTCCGCTTTCAGAAGGATCTTTTACCATTGACAAAACCAAAGTGTTTGTGCCCTTTGATGTTGACTCAGAAGCATTAAATGATAGACCTGTGGGCAGTTTATTGGTAGAGATTCAACCCTTTGTGGTGGTTACTGCTAGAGACGTGATTTTATTGGATACGGGACTGGGTTATAGAGACGCTCAGGGCCAAGCACAATTGCACGCCAACTTACTCAAAGTAGGTATTAATCCATCGCAGGTAACCAAGGTCTTGATGAGTCATTTGCACAAGGATCATGCAGGAGGGGTAACTATTCAAGTGGCCAATTCTGAAGAAAGATTTATCAGTTTTCCCTATGCCCAATACTATGTGCAGAGAAGAGAATTTGAACACGCATTGAAAGTAGGAACGGCCTCCTATATTGTGGAAGATTTTCAATTACTGGAAGAATTTAGCAAAGTGGTTTGGTTGGACGAAGACGAGGGATGGATTGATGAATACATACAGTTTGAATTAACGGGTGGGCATAGCTTGTACCACCAAGTATTTTGGATTCATGAAGAGGGAGAGACTGCATTTTTTGGGGGAGATGTAGCACCACAATTACAACAAATGAAGAGCCGCTTTGTAGCCAAGTATGACTATGATGGCAAGAAATGCATGGAGCTCAGACAGCGTTGGTGGGTAGAGGGGCAGACCAAACAATGGACTTTCTTATTCTATCACGATATTCAGTCTCCTATTTGGCGGGTGGGTTAAATTGTCCAACCAAGTTCCATCTAACATAAAAAAAGGCAATACGCTCAAGTATTGCCTAGTACAATAAAAGTTCCCCCCTTTTATTGTTTGATAAGTCCTTTTTGCAAACGCTGATCTCGTCTAGCTTCTAATTCTTTTTTGATCACGTTATTAAAATCGCGATCCAGTGTCAAGGATTTATTTACCCTGTCATCCGAACCCAGAATTTTTTTCATTTCAACTTTGAACTTCTTACGCTCGGCCAACATTTTTTCTTCAAAAGCAATTTCATCATCCTTTTCTTCCTGTCTGATTCTTCTGGCTTTGTCGCTAAAATCATAGTATACGGGCCAGAATTTTTGTGCCTCTTCTGAGTTCAAGGATAATTGTTTGGTAATAAAAGCAATTTTCAAACCCTGAATATTGGGTCTGTCTGCTGGAGCCCTGTCTAACTGAGCTTGTGCGCTGATTTCAAAGAAAACCAGCAAGCAAAGAAGTGTAAAAATTTGTTTCATAAATGCTATTAGTTTATTCAGCAACGCCTGATTCTAAATGACTGTTTTCTTCTAAATAATCATGGAGGTTTTCATTGCTAATTTGCTGTATATGATCATTGAGTTCTGGTAGTTTTTGACTGGGTGTAGACAAAACTTCGTCTACAGCAATGGTCTGATTCTCTTCCAAATATTGTTCAAGTACAGCATCGGGTACTTTGTCCAAAGCTACACCCAAGTCTTCTAAACGGTATTGTTCCTTCATTTGGTCAACTTGCTTGTCTGAAAACAGGAAAGAACCAGTAACCAAAACCCCCATTAAAACAGCGGCGGCAGCATAGAGAACCCATTTACGCATGGTTTTCATTTTAACTACCAATGCTGGTTTTTGTTCCAACTTAGGCAATACTTCTATCACTCCAATAGCTTCTTGGGTCTTAATCCTACTCATCAATTGTTGGGGTAACTGCTCAAAATAGCCAGATGGGGCTTGAAAAGGTAGGGTGGCATTTCCCAAAAAAGCTGGTTCCTGCACTAAGACAAGGGGTTCCAAAGCCTCAAAATACCCCTTGGGTGCTTGAAAAGGTAGTTCCGCACTGATATTTACCAGCATTGGAGCTATCTCATTTAATTCTATTTCTATGGGGTTACGTGAATACATTGCCATTCTTTGACCATTGATTATCTCTCTGGTTTAATAGTTTTTAATAAAAGTCTCAATTTTTTTTGCTGCGTGATGGTAACTGGCTTTTAGAGCCCCCTCACTGGTATCCAAAATCTTACTCATTTCTTCATAGGGCATAGCGTCATAATAACGCAAATGAAAGACCAATCGTTGCTTTTCTGGCAATTCCTGAATGGCCAATTGCAAACGCCATTCCAATTGGTTGGCGTTAAAATCTAGGTCTGCTTTTACTTTATTGGACAAGGATTCCGTCATCTCATCCAGACTTTGGGTGGCTTTTCTTTGTTGTTGGGCCAAAAAACTCAAAGTCTCATTGGTAGCAATTCTATAGAGCCAGGTAAAAAGTTGACTTTCTTCTCTAAAATTTTCCAACCCCTTCCAGATCTTGATCAGGGTATTCTGCAAGACGTCATCGGCGTCAGCGTGGTCAATGACCATTCTACGGATATGCCAATAAATTTTTTCCTGGTATTTTTTGACCAATTGCGTAAAACCCTGCTCCTTAGTAGCGGTTTTTGAAAAAAGGGCTAACAATTCTTGGTCCGAAGCGTGCATGGGTTCACTTGAAGCATTAAGACGAATGGAAAACTAAAAAGTTTAATCCAAATGAAGCGTTTTTTTTGCTGCCCCAATACTTATTTCAAACAAATGAAATATGACAGGAACAGTTCAAAAACTAGCTGTTTCATCATATAAAAATTATTGCTATAACTAACAATCATTAGCCCCAAAATCAAGCCTGATAAGGTTTTCATGACAGTAGTCGAGGAATTTAGGGGGGAATTAATTATCTTGAGCCCTTAATTAGTATATGCCTTTATCAGAATATAGCCTCAATTTCAAGCGCAACGTCACGGACAAATACATTATTTATAATAGTTTATTTTCCGCATTGCCCTTCTCTGGAATAGCCAATGTGGGTGCCCTATTACCCATTTTATTACAAGCCTGTATAGATGGCTACGCCGATGGCAAGAGCCCCATGCAGATCATTGACCGTTTTTACGAGCAGCATACAAATGCCGTATCAGAGGCAGACAAGCTAGACCGATTGTTCAAATTTGTACAATATATAGAGCGTCAGATAGTATTGTTTGACGCTATTGAAGACGCGGCTTTTGATACCGTAAACAATATTGAAGGACCGGGAAGTTTAAAAGCCCTGATCAATGAAGCGGGTATTTTAGGAAAGTCAACTTTACTCAAACAAAAGCTAAAGAAATTCAAAGTTCGTGTGGTGCTTACTGCCCACCCTACCCAGTTTTATCCGGGTTCAGTCTTAGGCATTATCCATGACATGAATGAAGCCATTAGAAAGAATGATTTTCATACTATTAATGCTTATATACAGCAATTGGGCATCACGCCTTTTTTTAATAAAAAACAACCAACACCACTTGATGAAGCCGTAAACCTAATGTGGTATTTGGAGAATATTTTATACCCCTCTATTGGCAATATTTACAACTATATCAATCGTGAGGTTTTTGATAGTGCTTATGATGGAGAGAACCCCTTTATTGAACTAGGTTTTTGGCCTGGCGGCGATAGGGATGGCAACCCATTTGTGAATGGCCCCACTACCCTCAAAGTTGCCGATGCACTGCGTAGTGCCATTGTGGTCTGCTATTATAGGGATATCCGCAAACTCAAGCGCAGACTTACTTTTACAGGGGTGGATACCATTATTGCACAATTAGAACAACAGCTCTATGAGAATGTGTTTATACCTGAGCAAAGCAAACGTATTAGTAAGGAAGAACTTTTAACGGCTTTGTATGAAGCTAGAAAATTATTGATAGACCAGCATCATAGTTTGTTCTTCAACAGACTGGATAGTTTGATTCATAAAGTGAAGATATTTGGAACCCATTTTGCGGCACTAGATATTCGTCAAGATAGCCGGATTCATACCACTGTGCTCTTACAGATCAACCAAGAATTGATTGCAGCGGGAGAAGCACCCATATTGCCAGAGAACTATAGCAATTTAGATTTGGCAGGTAAATTATCCGCACTAGCCGCTATTGATTGCGTGATCCATCCAAGTCTGATCCAGGATACCATTTCAAGGGATACTTTAGAGAGCATGTATGCTATTAGAACCATACAGGCAGAAAATGGTGTGGTAGGATGTCATAGGTATATTATCAGCAATTGTCAGGGACCTGTGAATATGATGGAAGTATATGCCCTGCTGCGTTTATGTGGTTGGAAAAAAGACAATATGCCAATTGATATAGTGCCCTTGTTTGAAACCATTGATGACTTGGAACAGGCAGAAACCACTATGGACTTTTTGTACCAATTAGCAGCATACAAACAACATTTACTTTTGAGGGGCAAACACCAGACCATTATGTTGGGCTTTAGCGATGGCACCAAGGATGGTGGCTATTTACAGGCCAACTGGAGTATCTATACCGCCAAAGAAAATCTAACCGCCATTTCTCGTAAATATGACGTAAAAGCCAAGTTCTTTGACGGCCGTGGTGGACCACCATCAAGAGGTGGTGGAAAGACGCATAAATTCTATGCTTCCTTGGGTAATAATATTGAAAATGAAGAGATCCAATTAACCATTCAAGGACAAACCATTACCTCCAATTTTGGTACCATTCAGTCTTCTCAGTATAACTTAGAACAGTTGCTGAGTGCGGGTTTGAGCAATGAATTATTTTCTGATACCAGGGTTCAATTATCTCAGCACGATAGATTCTTGATGGAAGAACTTGGTAAGATTAGCCACCAGAGTTATCAGGATTTTAAAAACCATCCTTTGTTCTTGGCTTATATGCAACAATTTAGTCCGCTAAACTATTATAGCAAGAGCAATATTGCCAGCCGGCCCGCTAAACG
>CAMFKK010000038.1 GCA_945957225.1 uncultured Sphingobacteriia bacterium
GGGCCGGGCAACCATCCCTACAAAAAAGAACCCATGAACAAGGTCTTGTTAGAAACCCTGCCACTGATTTATAGAGAAGAGGGATCAGCTACCAGAATGGCCATGGAAAAATTCATAGAAAACAAACGCATCACGGTGAGAAAAAAAATCCAGCTCTCCAGCAATGAAGCCGTGAAGCAAGCAGTGCTAGCAGGGATTGGTTATTCCATCATGCCCATCATTGGATTAAAGAATGAGCTAGTGAACAAACAATTGCAGATCATCCCCACCAAGGGGCTCCCACTCAAAACAACCTGGAACTTAGTGTGGTTAAAAGACAAAAAACTATCGCCCGTGGCCAAGGCTTTTATTCAGGAATTAACCAAAGAAAAACAAAGCATTATCCAAGCGCATTTCAGTTGGATCAACCAATTCTAAACAAGAACAAAACTTCACTCGGATCCATCAATACAATACACCCACTCAAAACAAAAGACCCCAACATTACTGTTGAGGTCTTACTTGCTGGGCCAATCACTGCCCGATCAACTTGCCAAAAACAAATCTTAATAGCCAGGGTTTTGCTGTGCCTGTTTTTGATCAGGCGTTAATGCAATACCAGAAGCTTGTATCCCATCCAAATAGGTTTGAGGAATTGGACGCAACAAATGAAAATCTTTGATGTTTGCAGCAGCATCAGGATTAAAGGCTTTGGCGCGAGCCACCAAGGTCTTGGTTCTAGCTATGTCTTCCCAACGTTTGAATTCTCCAGATAATTCTCTAGAACGCTCGTTCAGTACCAAACAAAGCATTCTGTCATAAGCACTGGTATAACCCAAACGGCTAATCACGTATTCATCACCTGCAGGCAGGGTAGCAATATTGGTAATAGCCAATGGCGATGAAGCCGCTGTAGTTACTGGAATATTGTTAGACTCATAATAAGAGTTCTCCGCCATGAAAGAGTTGATGGTTGGGCTCTGACCAGAAGTAGAAGCAGCAAAAGCACCACCACCATCGTAGTAAGCAGAACGGTCTTCACCAGCCCTATACTGACCACGTGCACGAACCGCATTGATATAAGGCAATGCATCGGCGTAAGCCCCAGCACCAGCCGCAGCCAAACGAATTTTTGCTTCAGCAGCAATCAAATAAGTTTCAGCAGAACGCGCCAAAGTAATATCGCGCAAGCCCCTTACTTCATTCAAAGCAATTCTAGATCCGTCTAGGAATTTACCCAGTGAAGGGAAACGTACATCGGCAAACAAAGCACCATCGGTAGTAGTACCAGCAGGGAAAGCTACGTACACGTTGGGAATGGTTTTACCAGTTTTGTTGTACACCACTACATCGTTCAATTTCACTTTTGCAAAGCGATTGTCACCGGGTTGGTTAATCACATACATGATACCCAGATCGCCATTGGCATAAATACCAGAACCTTTGTTCAAGCGATATTTGGTGCGGAAACTTTTCCAGAACCTGGAATCATTTACTTGGTCATAAATCCGATACATGTAATAGGTGGTGGCCAAACGGCTGAATGGACGGTCACCAGAAATATCACGTTGCATATATGGCAGATCATCATAACGGCCACCATAATACAAGTGCTGTGTGTTGGTACCACTGGCAGATACATCGGCAGTGAACTGAGCAGACAAAATGATCTCACTCAATTTTTCGTTAGCCGCATCTGGACCAGTATACTTCCACAAATCACCAAAGTCCGGTGCCAGTGGATGGTTAGCAATCACTGCATCACATAGCGGTGCAATGGCTTGCAGGTCTGCTGTTTTGGTAGAACCATTCCAGCTATCATTGATCTCACTAGCACGGAACAAATAAGCTTTGGCCAAATAATGCGCCGCAGCGTCTTTGGTAATTTTTGCAGGGAAACCCGTGTTAGGCAACAAATTATAGGCCTGTTGAAAATCGGCAATAATCTGAGCGCAAACGTCTTTGGGAGCAGCGCGTGTAAACTCCAATTCAACACCTGTGCTTGGCGTTAATTTTAGAGGAACAGCACCAAACTGATTCACCAAACGCAGGTAATTGTAGGCGCGGAAGAAATAGCCTTCACCCAATGCTATTTTCTTGATAGCATCAGCAGTAGTGGTACTGGCTTTTGCATTTTCAATTAAAAGATTGGCATAACCAATACCTACATACAAGTTATCCCATTGCGCATTGGCAGTTTGGGTATTACTGTTTACGGGTGTGATGATGGATCTGAAACCCGCATCGTAAGCGTTGAACACACCATTAGATGCGTCACCACCTACACGGTATTCATCCGTACCATAGTTGGTATTACAGAAATACCACTCACCATTAAAAGGTGTGTTGAAGACATGGTAATAAGTACCAACAGAAAGGGACTGAATACCCTCGTCCGATTTATAATAATCCATACCACGCTGAGTGGTCAGGTTCTCATCCAAGAAGGTCTTCTTGCAGGATAGGGTTGTGAGCATTCCCGCAAGAACCAGGAGTTTTATGAAGAAAATATTTTTTTTCATGCTTAATAGGTTTTGATAGGTTTAAAAGCTAGCATTGATGCCAAGAGTGAAGCCACGGTTCCAGGTAGAACTTACTACGTCCATGTCTATCCAATCTATTTTTCTGAACAGGGTTCCTGGGTTTGCAATTTGCAAGTAAGCCCTTAAACTAGACAAGCCAGTTTTTTTAAGTGCAGCACCTGTAAAAGTGTAAGCCGCAGAAATATTACGCACCTTAATAAAAGATCCGTCTCTGTAACCCAATGAAGCTGTATACACATCGCCTGTGGCAGTGGTGTAAATTGGTTTCTGCCATTCAGAGTTTTGGTTATTCTCTGTGTAGTAGTTAATCAAGCGCTGATTAGACCTACCCACTTGGGCTTCACCACCTGTGCTATACATGAATTTTAAACGACCATACAAGAATACTGACAATTCAAAACCTTTGTAAGTAAAGGCATTGGTCATACCTACTACCCATTCTGGTCTGCTATTACCTAAGATGATGCGGTCATTGTTGGCATCAATCTTATAGTCGCCATTTTGATCCACTGGTCTAATATTACCTGCACTAAATGCAGAACCGTTGGCATTGAATTTGGCAAACTCTTTGTCATCAGCTTGTTTCCAAATACCAGCAGCTTGATAACCATAGATCACACCAATAGGCTGACCAATAAACCAAAGGTTGTTAATGTCATCTTGCTTGCCATTAGAGAGGCTTACAATTTTGCTACGCTGCCAGCTCACATTCAAAGAAGTGGTCCACTGGAAATTGTGATTGGTAATGTTCACGCTATTCAAACTCAGGTCAACACCCTTGTTAGCGGTTTCACCAATATTGGCAAAAGTGGTGGTATAACCAGTAACTGTAGGAATAGAACGCTGCATCAAGAGATCCTTGGTTTGAGAAGTATAAACGTCTAAAGTACCAGACAGTCTTCTGTTCAAAATACTGAAGTCAATACCCAAATTGTACTGGGTAGTTTTTTCCCAACCCAAAGACTGGTTAGCCAAAACAGAAGAAGGCAAAGAGCCCGATGTAATGGCGGTAGCATAAGGGTAGAACAAAGGTGTAATAGCACCTTTGGTAGCATAAGGATCAATAGCAGAGTTACCCGTAACACCCGCACCCACGCGCAGTTTCAGGTCATTCACCCAACTAATTCCTTTCATAAAATTCTCTCTATTCATTCTCCAAGCCAATGCAGCAGAAGGGAACAAAGCGTATTTGTAACCATCGGCCAACTGAGAAGCACCATCAGAACGAGCAGAGACAGTTAACAAGTATTTATCGGCGTAGCCATAGTTGATCCTGGCCATATAAGAGAGCAATTGTTTCTCTTGGAAAGAAGAACCATAGCCCCTGATATTGGCTGCAGGAATATTGGTAGATGTAAGCGCATTCCATCTTTGAGAAGCAAATGGAATACCATTAGCCGCAAAGTTGTTGCTCTCTTGGTTGTACTTGGTAATGCTCTGCAACAAAGTAACACCAATGCTGTGTTGACCAATATTCTTGTCATAGTACACCAGGTTATCCAAAGTGTAAGAGAAGGTTTGTGTCTTGGTCAAAGAAGCATAGTTGGTACCACTGCTGATTACAGACTGACCATCTATATACACACCATCGCGGAAATAAGAAAAGTCAGGGCCAAAGTTCAATCTGTATTTCAAACCTTTTAAAGTAGGAATCAATTGACCCAGGTTTACTTGTGCATACAAGCTACCAAAAGCGCGCAAAGTAGTGCGTTGGTCTTGGGTATAATCCCACTCGTTGGCAACGGTTTTGAAAGCCACGTCACCACCAGGATAGAAAATTCTATTTCCTACAGAATCATAAGGCACTGCATAAGTAAACAAAGACCTAGCAGACTCATAAATACTACCACTAGAAGAAACCGTAGTAGCACCAGTTGTAGACTGACCAAATTCTTGAATGCTATAAGACACATTCATATTGCCACCCATATTAAACCAGCTAGTAGCGTTAATGTCAATGCTAGACTTGGCGCTATAACGTTTAAAAGACTGACCTTGAGAAGTACCAATATTATTCAGATATCCAAAAGAAGCATAGGCTTTGATTTTGTCAGAACCACCGCTCACGCTAATGGTATTATCAGAAGTAACAGACTGTCTGGTTACCATTCCTTTCCAATCAGTAGAAGCCACTTTAGAACCATCCCAGGTTCCGCTAGCCCAACCCTTGTTAATATTGGACCAGGCAGAAGGATCACTGGTAGCTAAGAAAATTTTCTGGTCATTAGAGATATTGGGTTGATCACCTCTAGGAAACAACGCAGGGTTAGAATAGTAATAAGCCCATCTGCGGAATTCAATGTATTCAGCAGCCGTCATAGACTTGGCATCATCCTGTAAATTTTCAATAGTAGCCGCACTGTTCACACTCAAAGTAACTTTACCGGCTTTACCTTGTTTGGTAGTCACAATCACTACCCCGTTGGCACCCCTAGAACCAAAGATGGCGGTGGCCGATGCGTCTTTCAAGACGTCAATAGACTCAATGTCCATGGGGTTAATATTGTCAATCCCACCAGTCATTAAAGGAATCCCATCCACAACAAAGAGTGGAGAGTTAGACGCGGTTAAGGAACGCACACCACGAATGGTAATGCTACCCACTTGACCTGGACGCTCATTAGACGTAATGTCTACCCCGGCAACCTTACCCTGCATGGCTTGCAAGGCATTGGCCACAGGCCTAGAGCGAATCTCGGAAGATCCAATTCCAGACACGGAACCCGTAACGTCTTTTTTCTTCACAGTGGCATAACCCACCACCACAACATCGTCTAAGGCATTGTTGCCCTGAGCCAAAGCAATGGTCAAGTTGTTGGAAGATTCATTAATGGCCACTACTTTATCGGTATAACCGGTGTAGGTAATTACCAGGCTGGCGTTTTTCTCGCTTACCGCGATGCTAAACTTACCAGAAGCATCTGTAATGGCTTTTGTCTTGGTGTTTTTGACTTCAACAACCACACCTTGCAGCGGTTCTCCTTTGTCGCCAGTTACCTTACCCTCAACTTTGTGAGAATTTGGTGCCTGAGCTTGGAGTTGCTGAAACAGCATGGTCATGAAAATGGCGCACGTAAATAACATGCGCACAAAAAGTAGGCGCTTTTTGTTCATATGGCAGTTGGTTTTTAACGCAATCGATTAAACACAAATTGCGGGTTTTACAAAAACCTACTGTCCTGAGCCATCCTGAATTTAGAAGTATGGAGCAGTCTACAGATTAAAAAGACTGCTTAAAAAATTAATTTAAAAAGTGTTGAGGGTCAATAAAGTATAAGTTTTTCTACATCCCCTCCTTGCGCCAAACGTAAGGAGGTGTGGCCGCAGGCCGGGGTGGGTTGTCCTCAACCAGTCTCCTTATTTAGCCACTGTTTTCACAATGGGCGCCCCCACATATTTTGCCAAAGTCTCTCTTGTTTTTATCTCAGAAGGTCTAAGACCAGCAGAAGAAATAATATTACCCTGAGGATCAATCAACACATTTCTAGGAATCAGGCTCACGTTTAAAAACTTCATGAAGTCCGCTTCCAATCCTTTGTCTGCAATCAGCTGTTGCCCACCTACTTTTAGATCCGTTACAAAAGATCGCCACTTGGCATAGTCTTCTTTGCTATCAATTGAAATGCAAACAAATTCAATATTTTGATTACCCTTATAATCTGCAATCAGTTTGGTTAATTCTGGAAACTCTCTAATACAGGGACCGCACCAGGTAGCCCAAATATCAATGTATACATACTTACCCTTTAAAGAAGCAAGACTAGTCTTTCCACCCTTGTGGTTTTCATAATCAAAACCTGTCAAAGACATACCGGCTCTATTGGTTTGGGCCGTTGATAAGCGCTTTTCTAACTCTTCCTTACTTTTTGCTACCCTAACCATGGGTTTAATTTTCTGGTAGTTCAATTCAAAGTTGGCGTTGCGAGCATCTACCTGATGAAAGACCATACGCACAACTTGATCCCTAACGGGTTCGTATTGAATCTTGTCTGCAAAAGCGCCGGTAAATTCAATGATGGAATGATTGGGGTTTTTCTTTTTGGCATCTGCTTCATGAAGGCGCCATTTATCAATGATCAGGTATCTATAATCCATGGAATTATTATAGGCCTGAGCATCATTCATATCTAAGTTCCTAATGGGATCTAGATAATTTTCAGGAATAAAGGGTTCTTTTTTGGCATGAAAGACATAGAATTTTTGATAGTTGTTTCTGATTAATAAATAATCATACTGAATCAATTTTTGAGCAAGGTCCCTATCTTCTTTGATAAGTTTTGTTTCATCTAAGTGTTGCCTCATTTTAGCTGCGTAGTTGTCAATCCTTATTAAAAAACTATCAACAGGCACTACAAAAAATGTTTTTGCATCGCCTACCAAGATGCCTTTTAATTCTGCCTTGTCTTTCAGGTATTTATTAAAGTCTGCACCCTCTCCGCTGAAGACCATGGACTTTGCAAAAACTTTGGTGTCTATGTTCACAGTCAGGTCATAACTGTTTTTCAAAAAAACAGTTGAATAGGCTTTTCCCTGTTTAATAAAATACAAACCAGGATCATTGAGTTTAAATGTTCCCGCAAAATTGCCCTTCTGATCAACAGGAATAGCTGTTTCAAAAGAATTGTCAAATTTGTAAATGATCAACTCGGCTCCTGAAGAGTTCTCTAAATGACCTTGAATTTTGCAACTAGTTTCCTTGCTTTGGCCAAAAGCGGCAACTACTACTAACAAGTATAATCCTAAAAATATTTTTCTCATTGGGCTTTTATTTATGATCTGTTATAAGGGCTTAAAAATTAATAACCAGGGTTCTGGGTAATCAAACCATTGGTCAAATCAACTTCTCTTTTAGGAATGGGATAGACCCATTTGGTTGAATTGGTCAGAGCTGCATTTGGTGCAACGCCGTTTCTAATATTGTCAAACATGTCATGCCCTTCAAAAGCCAATTCCCATCTACGTTCTTTTAAAATAGCCGTGATTAAATCATTGGCTGTTGCAAAACTAGCAGCGGTAAAAGGCGCAGGTTTAAGACCCGCAGGAAAAGAACGTTGTCTAATAGCATTCAAGAGTGTTATGGCTTCTGCATTCACAGAACTAGTAGACCTAACCAAGGCTTCTGCCTTGTTCAAATAGATTTCACTTAAACGGATAATGGGTAAATGATCCCTACCAGTTGGGTTGGCAAATTTAGAAGGGCAGAATAAACTAGCAGGACCCGCAGTGTTACCCACCACCATCATACTGGCGCTATTTCTAATATCATTGGCAGCATAGGTAGCTAAGAAAGCAGGTGCCGGCCAAATAGCGGTTTTGGCATAATAACCCGTGAGGTTATTTTCCGTTGCGTCTGAATTATAACTAACTGGAAAAGCAAAAATGAATTCAGTGCTCAAAGCCAAATTAGCTGTGGCCGATGTAACCGGGAAAACCAATGCAGGAGAACTAGCCAACACATATTGTGTGGTATTGGTCATGGCAAGCGCCGAATAGCTAACCGCTTTTGCATAGTCACGCATGTATAAACAAACCCTTGATGCCAAAGCATTACAGGTTGTTTTTTGTGCCCTACCTCTAAAAGCTTGGGGAGTGGCAGTGGTAAGATCTGTTAGATTAGCAGCAGCTTCATCCAAGTCTTTTAAAATTTGCTTGTACACATCCGAGCAAGATGAACGAGGAAGATTTTTACTTACGTCATAGTTAGAATAATTCACCAACTGCAAGGGAACCCCAGGACCAGCTAGATTACCCGTAATGGCACCACTTCCAAAATCCCTGAGGAGAATAAAATAGTTTAATGCACGAACAAATTTTGCTTCAGCAATCAGTTTGGTTTTTACCGCCCCATCAAAATTGGAATTGGGAATCAGGTTAATGATTACGTTGGCTTCGTTGATGGCATTGTAGTGGTTGTTCCAAACAGTCTGTACCAAGTTTGATCCAGAAGTAAGGGTACCATTCCACAAAGACAAAAATCCACTTGTTGGAATAGTGAGTGCGTTACCCGTTGCCACATCGGCACTCATGTAATAATAGTTCTTGATGGCGGAATAAGATTTAAAATAAGCACTGGCCAAGAGCGCATCTGCACTATTGGGGCTACTCAATACCTGTGATTCCGTAAGAATATTTTCAGGAGGCAGTTCCAATTGCTTGCTGCAAGAGCTAAGCACAATTAGTAAAACACCCAATATGTTGATAGTTGATTTCATACTAAAATTTTATATTGATTTACAATCCAATTTTAAATCCAATTCTAAAACTGCGCGGATTAGGCATGCTGATCTCATCATAACCAGCTTGCAACACAGAAGAACCATAGGCGCTTACTTCAGGATCAATACCTGTATACTTGGTAATCAAGAATACATTGTTGGCTTCTACATAGAGTTTAATATTGCCACCAACAATACCTGCTTTTTTCAACAGACCTTGACCAAGGTTATAAGCCAGGGTAAGGTTTTTCAAACGGATAAATGAACCATCTTCTAAGAACCTAGAAGAGTTTCTACCCAAGGTATAGTCAGTGAATTGAGAAGTGCTACCACCGGGCGTGAAAGCCGTATTGGATTTATTAATTAGTGCAGGAATCTCAGTCAGATCACCTGGTTGTTTCCAGTAGTTTAAGATATCTCTAGAAAGGTTGGGAGCGTCTACAGAGCTAAAGGCATACATAGAAGCTTTGGCACCATTGAAGACCGTGTTTCCAGAAGCAAAAGTGAAGAAGAAAGAGAATTCAAAATCCTTGTAACGGATTCTGTTGTCAAAGCCACCAAAGAATTTGGGTAAGGCATCGCCCAGATTTCTACGCTGACTATTATAGTCTTTAGAAGTACCGGTGTACAAAATTTCAAAAGGAATCAATGAAACCGTATCGTTGGCGCCAATCCAGCGTGGGTTACCCGTTGCTGCGTCTACACCACCCCAATACATGAGGTTAAATGCGGTGGCAGAACCACCTTCTGTCCAAAAGCGTCCACCAGATCTTTCTGCGGTAAGAGAAGCGTCTAACTTATTGGCAAAGTCTAAACGAGTGATAATATTTTCATTGCGTGCAATATTGAAACTACTGATCCAGCTAAAGTCTTTCTTGTCAATATTCTTGGTAGTGATGGTAAATTCAAAACCCTTATTCACCAACTCACCCAAGTTTTGTTGTTGTGTACTGAACCCAACAAAACCAGGAAGACCACCATTTACCAACAAATTTTTGGTTGTACGTTGATAGTATTCTGCTGTTACCCTAATACGGTTTTGCAAGAATCCGGCGTCAATACCAAAATCAATATTGGTAGTCTGTTGCCATTTTAAATCGGCGTTAGCAGGGCGTGTTCCGCTAATAATAGTTGTACCCGCATAAGTAGTACCCGTGCTGGTATAAGAATACTGTCCTAGGCTACCATAATAACCAGCACCACCATCGGTACCTGTTAAACCCCAACTACCACGAAGTTTTAGCTCATTGATCCAAGTGGTATTTTTTAGGAATTTTTCTTTAGACAACACCCAACCCGCAGAAACAGAAGGGAAACTTACATAACGGTTATTGGCACTAAACCTAGAAGAACCATCCACCCTATTGGTAATACCCAATAAGTATTTGTCTTTATAACCATAGTCTAATCTACCCAAGAAAGAAGCCAGTGTCCATTCTTGATTCAAGGCATTGGTCACAGATCTTGTAGAGGCAGAGATAATACTCAAAACCCGATCATCCATAAAGTTAGATGCGGTAAGCGTAGTAGCACTTTCTGTAGATCGCTCAAAACTTTGACCAACCACACCACTAATACTGTGATCACCAAAACGCTTGTTAAAATTCAAGAGGTTGTTGACTACGGTTTTTAGGTTGTTGATATTGCTTTCTGTAGCAGCACCACGCAGGGTACCTTGTTTGTCAATCTCCCGGCTATAGGCTTTGGTATTATACCAGTCAACACCAAAGTCAAAACGATAGGTTAACCAACTAGCCAATTTCCATTCTGCAAACACAGAACTAATAGCGCGCAAATCAGTTACCTGATTCTTACCCGTATTAATAGTACCTACTGGATTCAAATCTCTTTGAGGAGCTGTACCGTTAATGATATTACCCGGAGCATATACGGCTCTCCAAGCATAGAGACCCAAACTATCATAGACAGGAATATTGGGTGCTTTAATTACCGCGTCATAATAAGCGCGCTGTGCATTGAGTGCATTGTTTACCGTAGAACTAAGCGCAGAAGAAATGCCCACTTTAAAATTATTGGTCAAGGCGGTTTCTACATTCACCCTTGCTTGTGCACGCTGAAAATCATTGTTGGTAATATAAGAGGCTTCTTTGTCATAACCACCACTGATAAAATAACGGGTCTTGTCTGTGCCCCCACTAACAGATGCCGAAAGATTATAACCAATACCTGTTTGCAAAATCTGGTCTAACCAATTGGTATTATATCCTTTTTTAAAAGCCCTGTTGGCAGGAGGCCAACCCACGGTAGGTCTTCTGTTATTGAGTGTATCAAAATAGGCAGTGTAGAAAGTACTGTATTCATCACCCGTCATAATAGAGGGAAGATTAAAAGCTTGCTGCGCCGATGTTCCAATACCAATATTCACTCTAGGTTTACCCAAGGCACCTTTCTTGGTGGTAATTAGAATTACTCCAGCAGCACCACGGCTACCATAGATAGAAGTAGCATAAGCGTCTTTTAAGACTTCCATGCTTTCAATATCGTCAGGGTTCAAATTGGCCAAGGGATTTCTTTCAAACTGGTTTCTGGGTGTATAATTATTGGCCGTAATGGGTTGTGTAAAAGTAGCAGCAGATCCACTAGCACTAAAGTTGGTTGAGTTACTGGTTCTGTCTTGACCATACATGGGTACACCATCAATCACAATCAAAGGCGTATTACCCGCATCGCTTAAAGTAGTCACACCACGAATGGTAATGGCAGAAGCCGAACCTGGAGCACCATTTGCAGGAGATACTTGAACACCTGCCAATCTACCCTGTAATAATTTGTCAACGGAAACAGGATTAGAACCCACCAGGTCAGGTTTTAGGGTTCCAACAGATCCGGTTAATTTACGTCTGTCTACTTTGCCATAACCAATGACTACCACGTCTTTCATGGTTTTCACAGTTGGTTGTAGCTCAATGAACTTGGCCATTTTGCCATCAACCACGGGTACTTCACGGTCTTCATAACCTACAGAAGAAATGATCAGGATCAAATTTCCTGTGTTGGCTTTAAGACTGAATTCCCCTTTTTCATTGCTGACGGTTCCGGTATTGGTTCCCTTTACGCGAATAGATGCGCCTGAAATGGGAAAGCCATCCTGTTCTTCACGAATGACTCCGGAAATTGTTTTAACCTGGGCATCTGCCGCAATGCTTCCTAAAAGCAGGAGGAGGGCAAGGGCCAGTTGTGAAATTTTACGCATGCAGTTAGCTTTTGGTGGTTTTATGTACAGCATATTACTTAATAAAGCAGGGAG
>CAMFKK010000039.1 GCA_945957225.1 uncultured Sphingobacteriia bacterium
CAATTGAACCGCATCGTCCCAAGCTTTGGTAGCATGCTTTAACAAGATTTCTGGGCAGTATTTAGCGTTGATACCAACAGGTTTCACACTCAACCCTTCATATGCTTCATTAGCATCATAAGCAGCTGCACTGTGGTTGCGCATTACGCGAAGCATGTCTTTCTCATTCTCTTTGTATCTTGGGAAAGCGCCTAAGAAAGCCGCCATCTCAGCAGAAGTTTTATAAGCAATACCCGTCATGATAGCAGTAATTGCACCGGCAATACCACGGGCTTCTTCACTATCATAAGGAATACCACTTACCATAAGCATGGTACCAAGGTTGGCAAAACCAAGACCCAATGTGCGGTAGTCATAAGACAATTCAGCCACTTCTTTAGAAGGGAACTGCGCCATCAATACAGAGATTTCCAATACGGTAGTCCACAAACGACAAGTATATTCAAATCCTTCAACATCAAATTTATTATTGCTGGTGTCAAAGAATTTCATCAGGTTGGCAGAAGCCAAGTTACAAGCCGTATTGTCCAAGAACATGTACTCAGAACAAGGGTTTGAAGCATTGATGCGTCCACCTTGAGGGCAGGTATGCCATTCATTGATAGTAGTATCATATTGAGTACCAGGATCAGCACAACTCCAAGCAGCATAAGCAATTTGATCCCAAACATCTTTTGCAGGAATTTTCTTCATCACACGACCATCGGTACGCGCTTTTAATTCCCAGTCTCCGCCTTCTTCTAACACTTTAAAAAACTCGTTAGGAATAAGAATAGAGTTATTGCTGTTTTGTCACGCAACAGTCATATAATCTTCACCTTCGTAGCTATTATCATATCCAGCAGCAACCAAAGCAGCCACTTTCTTTTCTTCACCAACTTTCCAGTTGATAAACTCCATGATTTCTGGATGATCCAAATCTAAGCAAACCATTTTGGCAGCCCTTCTGGTTGTACCACCACTTTTGATAGCACCAGCAGCGCGGTCACCAATTTTCAAGAAACTCATCAAGCCACTTGAAGTACCCCCTCCACTTAATTTTTCACCACCACCACGAATATGCGAGAAATTGGTTCCTACTCCAGAACCATATTTGAAAATACGTGCTTCCCTTACCCAAAGATCCATGATACCGCCATCATTCACCAAGTCATCGCTTACGCTCAAAATAAAGCAGGCATGGGGTTGAGGACGCTCATAAGCGTTGGAGGATTTTTTCAGTTTGCCATCATTAGCATCAACATAGTAGTGCCCCTGAGGTTTACCAGTAATACCATAACTCTCGTGCAAACCAGTATTGAACCATTGTGGAGAGTTAGGAACACATGCTTGATTCAAGATGCTGTAAGCCAACTCATCATAAAATACTTGTGCGTCTTTTTCAGAAGCAAAATACCCATAACGCTCACCCCATACACGCCAACAATTGGCCATACGATGCGCCACTTGTTTCACGCTGGTTTCCCTTCCCAAAGAACCATCGGCTTGTGGTACACCCGCTTTGCGGAAATATTTTTGTGCCAAGATATCTGTGGCAATCTGGCTCCATTGTTTAGGAACCTCCACATTGTTCATCTCAAACACTTTTTCACCGTTTGGATTTTTGATTACACTATCACGATAATCATATTCAAACATGTCATAAGGAGTCACACCATCTTTGGTGAACTTGCGGGTAAACTGTAAGCCTTTTGCCTTGGAAGGAGTAGCCATAATCGGAGCGTATTATTTTATTCTGGGTAATTGGTTATAAGCCCCGTTAACTAATTGTTAAGCGGTAGACGAAAATATCCTTCCAAAACCGATTTTCAATTTTGTAAATATCAACAGGTTGTGGAAAAGGAATGTGAATAATCCCAAACCTCAAAACAGGGTTGATTTTGCTGAAATGTCCACAGATGTACACAATTATTTGTGGAAAAATTAAGCGTTGAACCAAGTATTATCCGTAAATAGAAAAAGCTTATACAATTTCCAGAAAACCAATTAAATGGGGGTAAAAAGGGGTGGAAAACACCCAATTACTCCTAATTAGAGAAACAGTTGAACAATAATCACCATAAACAAAAACTTTTTTGCATTTTTGCAGCCGAGGTAATATTCCAATTCTTACATGAAACAGGCAATCTATCAACAATTTGTATCAAAAAAACAGCAGGGAAAGAAGTCTTTTGCCGTGCTGGTTGATCCAGACAAGGTAGATGCAGCCAAGATGGAAGAATTAGTACAGTTGGCGGTTACAGCCAAGGTGGACTATTTTTTTGTGGGAGGTAGCTTGGTCATTTCTAACCATTTAGACGAGTGCATACAACAGATCAAACAGTCCTGTTCTATACCCGTGATCCTTTTTCCAGGTTCTCCCTCCCAGCTCAGTAAATACGCAGACGCCCTGCTCTATTTGTCTTTGATTTCTGGTAGAAACCCTGAATTATTGATTGGACAACACGTGATCAGCGCTCCCTTTGTGCGCAAAAGTGGTTTAGAAATCATGCCTACCGGTTATATGGTGGTAGATGGTGGAGCCCCAACCACGGTTTCTTATATTTCCAATGCCTCTCCCATTCCTGCAGACAAGAATGAAATTGCACTTTGTACGGCCATGGCTGGAGAAATGCTAGGTATGAAATTGATTTATATGGATGCTGGAAGTGGCGCCAAAAGGGCCATTACAGAAGCCATGATTGAAAAAGTGTCCAAAAACATTGAAGTGCCCCTAATTGTAGGCGGCGGTATCACTACCCCTGAAAAAGCTTATTTGAACTGTAAGGCTGGCGCCGATATAATTGTAGTTGGCAATGCCATTGAAAAAGACAGTCATTTAATAGCAGAAATCAGCGCAGCTATCCACAGCGTTCCTGTGATTGCTTAATCAAAACTTAATGCACAAAAAAAGCCCAGCAGTTTCCTGCTGAGCCCAGTTATGTTTAATTAGGTGGATTATCTCAAACCAGCCACATTGACCCTAGAAGGGGTGTCTTTTCCGCTTACAATGCCTTTTGAGCTTAGCGCGATGGCTTTGATAATTCTAGCCATATTTTCCATATCCAATGTACCAATCTCATCAGTCACTTTGTGGTAATTGGGTTCACTATCCATTTTAGAAGTAGAAATGGTATGGGCCGGAACACCTAGACGAGCCAGTGTGGCATTATCCGAGCGATAGAATAAGTTTTGATCGGTATAAGGATCAGGGTGAAAAGTAAAACCAGTACCTTCTAAATTGGCCTGTAATATCTTACCCATATCGGTTTGTTCATAACCGGTGATATAGGCAGAATTGGTTCCCCACTTGCTTTCTGTGCCAATCATTTCAATATTGAACATGGCTTTTACTTCATCGGGATTAAATTGTCTAGAGCAATAAGTAGCACCAAAACCACCCACTTCTTCTGCAGTAAATGCCACAAAAATCAGGGTGCGTTCGTTGTCTTTCTTGGCTTTAAAATATTTGGCCAACATCATCATAGCTGTGGTACCAGCTGCGTCATCATTGGCCCCGTTATAAATAGAATCATTGTTTACGGCTTTACCAATCCCTAGGTGATCATAGTGACCAGAAAAAATCACGTATTCATTCTTCTTGCTTTTACCAGGCAATACACCAATCACATTGGCCAATTTTTGCTCGGTGAATTCGTGTTTAGAACTCACCGTAAATGTTTTGGGTTGCTCTGCTGCCAACACAAATACCACGCTATTATCGGCTTTGAACAATTGTCTTTTTAAACCAGTTAATCTTCCAAAATTTTTGGCAAAGGAAGTATCTACAGTAACAAAATAATTCTTTCCAGACTGCACCAACTTGCTGGCCTCACTAAAGAGATTGGCACCTTTTGCAATCATGATTTTTTCATAGCCACTATTCTCTGTGATATTCAAATCAGGTTGACAAGTCACCACAATTACGTCTCTTCCATCAACGGCAACCCCGTTAAAATTGCAGCTGGCATTGATAAACTTGGGTTTCACCATCACAAATTCTTGCAGATAAGTACCACTGTTTTTCCAGGTTTGCAAACCGGTTTGCTTAAACTCATCGGCAATAAATGCTGCTGCTTTTTCAATGGCTGGACTAAAGGTTCTGCGGCCCTGCATCTCATCAGAAGCAAGGGTGCGCTCTATGCGCTCCACTTCTTTTGCATTGATAATTTCATCAATATTTTGGGCCTGCAAGTAAGACGCAGTAAATAGGCAAATAGCCAAACTAATTTTTTTCATAGCAATTTTTTCAGTGTTCAATATAAAACAAAAAAATAGGCGCAACTAAATCACGCCTACTAAATATTTATTCCCCTTCTTCACTACTCAAACCAATCATCCTCCATTCTTCACTCTTCTAAATTCCCCTACTACTTGTGGGAGGGGTGCCCGCAGGGTGGGGTGGGTCACTCTCCACTCATCACTCTCCACTCTCCACTCTTATCTCTTCACTTAATTAAAGGCTCATCATTTCTTTAAACTTCACCGTCTGTCTACGGCTCACTTCAATTTTCTCACCACCTTTTAGGTCTACTAACAAACCACCATTAAAATAGGGTTCAATTTTTTCAATCCAACGTAGGTTGATGATATGCTTACGGTTAGCACGGAAGAACATGCGTTCATCCAAACGCTCTTCCAAAGCATTGAGTGATTTTAGGATCAATGGTTTATTGGTACCAAAGAATACTTTGGCATAATTACCCACGCTTTCAAACAAACGAATCTCACCTAGTTTTACAAACCAGCAACGCTCACCGTCTTTTACAAATACTTGGTCAAACTCAGTCAAAGGACCTCGGTTCAACCCATTCAGACCAGCATTTTCCTTGCTGATTTCTAAATGTAGTTTTTGAATGGCATCGGCCAGACGCTTGGGTTCTACGGGTTTTAATAAATAATCCAAAGCATTTACTTCAAAAGCTTTGATAGCATATTCATCATAGGCTGTGGTAAAAATCACACGGGGTGCTTTTTCTACTTCGGCCAACAAATCAAAACCTGTTTTTCCTGGCATCTGAATGTCTAGAAAAATCAAATCCGGATTTAGGGTTTCAATTTTTTCAATGCCGTCGTCTACATTGGCGGCTTCTTCAATGACTTCAATGTCTGAATGGTCTTGCAAGAGTTTTTTGAGCTCGTTGCGGGCCAATCTTTCGTCGTCAATAATGATTGCTCTAATTGCCATAACGCTATAATCAAGGTTTAATAATGCATGTCTTTTACGGGCATTTTCACTACCGCTTCTACCATCCCATTGTCTGTGTCTCTGATGTCAAAACTGGCTTTGCCACCAAATAATAATTTTAATCTATTGCGAGTACTATTGATGCCAAACCCATCGGCCGCGGCCTCTAAATTTCCATTTAGGTGACCGGAATTTTGAACAATCAGTTCATGGTGATTGTCTTTGAAATCAGAAATCACGCGTACCACACCGCCTTCTTTTTGTTGGCTAATCCCGTGTTTAATGGCGTTTTCAACCAAGGTCTGCAACATCATGGGAGGCACAGGCTGCTCCATGGTATCTTCATCAATATCGTATTCAATGCGCAAACGGTCTTCAAAACGAATATGTTCCAAAGCCAAATAATCTTTGACAATCCCCAATTCTTTTTCAAAAGGCGCCAATTCTAATTTTTCCGCCTGCATACTGCTTCTTAGAATATTGCTCAATTCCGTAATAGCCGTTCTAGCCCTATCAGGATTTTCGTCAACCAAGGCACGGATACTATTGAGGGCATTAAAAATAAAATGGGGATTAATATGACTCTTGATGGTCTTTAGTTCCAGTTCTTTGACCAAGGTTTCAAGTCTAACTTGCTGAATCTCATTTTTTCTTCCCGCTTCAATATAATGCCAAACAAAATAGATAGAAGTCCAAACAAAAATCAAGGGAGAATCAAAAATCAGGTTACCCAAGAACCGCTTTTCAAAAGAGATTTTCTTAATGGGATCATAGAGCTTGAACCATTCTACCAGGGCAGAATTGGCCATATTATAAAGTACACAAATGGTTAGAATGAGTAAGGCCAATTGAAACCAACGCTGTTTCTGTGTTGGGGGACGCATATTAAAGCGGATGATCAACAAACGGAGCAAATGGGTAAAAAAGATTCCCGCAAAAACGCCAATGGCTAATCTGGAATAGAAAATATTGGTGTATTTCTGTTCAAAAACAAAGGCAAAAAAGACCATGGCTAGGCTATAAAACAACCAACCGCCCAACTGGCACCACCAATATGCAGATATTTTCCATCTCATGTTCCTGCAAAGATACCCCCTAAAAAAAGCCTAAAAGCTCCATTTTGGGATTAAAGGCAATATTGGTATCTGTTTGGCAGAAATTCCCCTTACCTGCGGCGAACTATCTGTTACAAAGGGTGTTGTACTATTTTATCGGCGGCGTTTGCTAGCCCTAAATGCTTATTTTTACATCTAAATAAAGTCTCATGGATATAAAGGCGGGTCCACTTCTACAGCAAATTAACAGCCCTGATGACCTCAAAAAGCTCAATCGCGAACAATTGCACCAGGTTTGTGACGAGCTGCGTCAGTATATTATTGACGTGGTGAGCGTGCATGGCGGTCATTTTGCAGCCAGTTTAGGCGTAGTAGAATTGAGCGTGGCGCTGCATTATATTTATAATACCCCCTATGACCAATTGGTTTGGGACGTAGGTCATCAGGCTTATGGACACAAGATCCTAACAGGAAGAAGGGATAATTTTGTGACCAATCGCAAATACAATGGACTAAGTGGCTTCCCCAAAAGAAGTGAAAGCAAGTACGATACTTTTGGCGTAGGCCATTCCTCTACTTCTATTTCTGCAGCTTTGGGAATGTCCATGGCCGCTAAATACAAGGGAGAAGACAGAAAATCCATTGCCGTAATTGGTGATGGTTCAATGACAGCGGGTATGGCTTTTGAAGCCATGAACCATGCGGGCGTGGCCGATAGCGATGTCTTGATTATCCTCAATGATAACTGTATGAGCATTGACCCCAATGTGGGTGCGCTCAAAGGATATTTGACCGATATCACTACTTCTCCTACTTACAATAAAATGCGCGACGAGGTTTGGAACCTGATGGGCAAATTACCCGTGGGCAAAACTTTTAGCAGGGAGATGGCCAGCAAATTAGAAGCCAATATCAAGGGCGTGGTTTCTAAGAGCAGCAACTTATTTGAAGCTTTGAACCTGCGTTATTTTGGACCCATTGACGGGCATAATATTACCAAATTGGTAGATACCCTCAAGGACCTGAAAAATATACCCGGCCCCAAATTATTGCATATTGTTACCGTAAAAGGAAAGGGTTATGCATTGGCCGAGAAGGATCAAACTAAGTGGCATGCACCCGGACTCTTTGATAAAGTAACTGGAGAGATAGTCAAGAAACCCATTACTGCTCCCCAACCACCCAAGTACCAAGACGTATTTGGACATACCTTGCTGGAACTAGCAGAACTCAATGAATCTATCATGGGTGTTACACCTGCTATGCCCAGTGGCTGTTCCATGAAAATCATGATGGAGAAAATGCCGCACCGTGCTTTTGACGTAGGTATTTGTGAGCAACACGCTGTTACTTTAAGTGCGGGTTTGGCTACCCAAGGCATGCGTGTGTTCTGCAATATTTATTCTTCCTTTATGCAACGTGCATTTGACCAAGTGGTGCACGATGTAGCCATACAAAAATTACCCGTAACCCTTTGTCTAGACCGTGCCGGTTTAGTAGGAGAAGACGGACCTACCCACCATGGTTGCTACGATATTCCTTATATGCGTTGCATACCCAATATGGTGATTAGTGCACCCATGAATGAGCAGGAATTGCGCAACCTCATGTACACGTCTCAATTACCGGAAAACCAATACCCTTTTGTGATTCGTTATCCAAGAGGTGAGGGTGTAATGGTAGATTGGAAAACACCATTCCAAGCATTGCCCATTGGTAAGGGACGCAAACTCAAAGACGGAGAAGGCGTTGCTATTTTGAGTTTTGGACACCCAGGTAATTTTGCCCAAGCAGCTATTCGTGAACTCAGAACCGAGGGTATTAATCCCGCGCATTATGACTTACGTTTTGTAAAACCTATTGATGAGGATTTATTGCACGAGGCATTTAGCAAATACAGCAAAATTGTGACCGTTGAAGACGGAACCGTAGTGGGCGGATTTGGTTCAGCGGTGTTGGAGTTCATGAACAAATATGGCTATAAAGCCGATGTAACTATTTTGGGTATTCCAGACCGTTTGGTAGAACACGGAAGCCCCAAAGAATTGCATCGCGAATGCAATTATGATGCGCAAGGCATTGCTGCAGCCGTGAGAGCATTAATGAAAGAGAACATCACCGTAAGTACCAGTATTGCGGGATAAGCTTAGCACCTTATAATAAAAAAGCACCAAGATGATTGGTGCTTTTTTTATGCATTTTATTGAATAAATCTTAGTCTTCAAATTTGCTGGCGCTGATTTCTTCTTCGGTTAAACCCGCATCGGCCAAGTCCGCTTCTCTATTGTCATTCCATTCTACAATAAAATTATTCCTACCCTCACCCACCATCATTTTCATGAATTTTTGTTGGGTCAATTCCAAGATAGAAAGGAATAAAAAGATGGCGTGAATCTTGTCTTCACAGTGCTCAAATACTTTTTCAAAAGCAACTGTTTTTTCCTTTTGTACAAAGGTTAGCATATAGTCCCTGCTGCCTTCCATGGTATGGTTGTAGCGCACCACAGTATGCACGGGTTTGTTCTGTCTTTCTTGCACCCTTAGCATTACTTTTTCAAAAGCCTTCATCAGCTTAAACAAAGTAATATTTTGGATCTCGGTACCTTCTGAAGCTTCTTCCCCAATCTCCGCAATCTCACGATGCAGGTTACCACGTTTTACCATGAGCATCCGCACGGCTTCCATTTCTGCCATTTGGTTGGCGGCTTCTTTAAAGCGTTTGTATTCCAGGATCTTGTCAATCAATTCCTGACGGGGATCAATTTCATTGCCGGAAGCATCCACTTCTTTTCTTGGCAACAAGAGTCTGGCCTTAATACGCATGAGGGTAGACACAAACAAGATAAACTCACTACTCAGTTCTATGTTCAATTGCTCTCCTTGGTGAATAAAATCCAAAAAGTCATTGATGATCTTGGTAATGGGAATATTGTAAATATCCAACTCGTCTCTTTCAATAAAGAAAAGCAGAAGGTCAAAAGGACCCTCAAACTGGTCCAGTTTGATCTGATAATTCGCGGTTGCCAAAGGAAAATGTTTAGATGCAAAGAAACTAAAACAGCTGCAAAACAGCAGCTGTTTTAGGAATAGTTATCCACCAAATAGGGGCTTATTTTTTTAAAGAGTCCCTGATCTCCATCAGCAATTGGTCTGTCCTGGAAGGAGCTGGAGGCGCAGCAGGCGCTTCTTCTTCCTTCTTTTTCAGCTTGTTGATGGCTTTAATGACCAAGAATACGGCAAAAGCCACAATGATAAAGTCAATCAGGTTGGTTAGGAAGCTACCGTATTTTACAGATACTTCTGCAATGGCTTTTTCAACCACTTTACCAGCAGCGTCTTTTACTTCAGGAGTAGCTTCTTTGAGTATCAACTTCTTATCATTAAAATCAACACCACCGGTGAGCATACCCACTACAGGCATCACCATCCCATCTACAAAAGAAGAGACAATTTTGCCAAAGCTGGCACCCATGACAAACGCTACTGCTGTATCTACCAAGTTACCCCTAACGGCAAACTCTTTGAATTCCTTAATCATACCCATAACAATCTTATTTTGGTTTTGCTGAAAGTAAAAAAAAAAGGAACAAGAACCATATTCAACCCGTTTTTCAAGGCTTTTTTTCTCCCCATCATGGGAATCTGACCAAAATCCCCAACTTTGCCTCCCATGCAAACAAGCAATAAACTGATCAACTGGGGCATTTTTGCAGCACTTTCCCTAATCTGGGGTAGCAGTTTTATCCTCATGAAATACGGGATGCATACCCTAAGCCCTTATCAAGTGGCCACTATCCGCATCCTGAGTGCGGGTCTGGTGATGACGCCATTTGCCCTAGAAGCTTTTAGAAAAATCCCTAAGGAGAAATATGTATTGGTCATTCTTTCTGGTTTGATTGGTAGCTTTTTCCCTGCTTATTTATTTTGTATTGCTGAATTAAAAATTGATTCCTCTTTGGCGGGAATCCTCAATGCACTAACCCCACTGTTCACCATTATAGTAGGAGTGTCCTTTTTTCAATTGCAAGCCAGCAGACAAAAAATCATTGGGGTCTTGGTAGGATTTGTGGGTCTTTGTTTGCTTTTTGCCGCTCAGAAGAAAGTGAGTTTTGAAAATATCTCTTATGCCTCTCTAGTCTTATTGGCTACCCTACTCTATGGGATCAATATTAATATGGTGGGTCGTCATTTAAAAGACGCGGGTTCCTTAAATATTGCCAGCATGGCATTTGTGTTTTTGATTATTCCTTGCTTGATCATCCTATATTTTACGGGTTATTTTTCTATGGACCTTGGTTCCAAAGACGTACTGCTTTCTACCGGCGCATCCATGCTGCTTGGTTTAATGGGCACAGCCGTTGCCACTGTCATTTATTATATGTTGGCCAAAAGAGCGGGTAGTTTATTTGCTTCTACTGTTACCTACGGCATTCCTTTTGTTGCCGTGTTCTGGGGGCTCTTGGGAGGAGAAGAAATCAACTTAATACAATGCGCTTGTATGTGTATTATTTTATTGGGGGTTTGGTTATCTAATAAGAAATAAATACTGTTTAAATATTTTTTGTGATAAACATGGCTAATTACAAAAACATGCATTTCGTTTTTGCTTGCATTAATCAAAGATTTACTTGATAACTGGTACTTCTTCCACCGGCATTTCCATGTAACCTAAATGCTCCAATTTCAAGCAAGTGTTGCAGATCACGGGTTGCAGTTGCTTTGGATGTTTTAGCAATCTTGCAATATTTTCCAGCATTCATTCCCCCCTGAAACCCATTAATGCCTTCCTGGAACATTCTCTTAATAACAGTTTGCTGCCTTTCATTTAATTGATTGGTGAAGTGGTCAAAGAAGCGAGTCATCTTGAGGGTAAAATCAATTTGTAATTCTGCGTCAGACTGGGCAGCTAATGTTAGGTTCACAAAATAACTTACCCAAGCGGTTATTTCATTTGAGCGTTGTGCTATTTCTAGTTCAGTATAATAAGCTTTTTTGTTGGCTTCAATGGTACTGGACAAACTGAGCAGAACTGGCCGTTTAATAGTTTGTGATAATGCTTTTTCCGCCAAAGCCCTTCCAATCCGGCCGTTTCCATCTTCAAAAGGATGAATGGTTTCAAAATAGAGATGGGCTATAGCTGCACGTACCGGTGCGATACTTATTTCTTTTTTTCCGCCCGGAGCAGTGCTATTAAACCAACCAATAAAATCATTCATTTCTTTGGGTACACGTTTAGAAGGGGGTGCTTCAAAATGTACTTTCTCCCTTCCCATAGCACCAGATACCACCTGCATGGGTTCTTTATGAGAACGCCAAACACCTACTGCTATTTTTTTATTTGTTCCTAGAAGCATCTGATGCCATTCAAATAGTTTTTCTTTGCTGAGCGGTAGATTGCTGGTATTTCTAACATCAATCATCAGTTCACCTAATCCTGCGGCAGATTTATCTTTTATAAAAGCTGTGTTAATATGCAAGCCAAGGTTTATCCGAATAGAAGACAACACATCTTCTCTATTGGGATACTCGCCTTCAATTTCTGAAGTCTTAATTGCTTCAGCTAACAGCATATTCACAACAGTGTCC
>CAMFKK010000040.1 GCA_945957225.1 uncultured Sphingobacteriia bacterium
AGACCTGCCCAAAAATCTGGAAGGATATTATCATGAAACAGGAAGAGCCGGTAGAGATGGCTTAGACTCTGAAGCCATTTTGTTTTATGGCCAAGGCGATGTAATGAAACTACGCAGCTTTGCACAAGTAGAAGGCAATGAAGAACAGACTGCCATTCTTATGCAAAAATTGGCGATGATGGTTCAGTTTTGTGAAACCAAACGATGCCGCAGAAAATACCTGCTCAATTATTTTGGAGAAAAAACGGTAGCGCATTGTGAGAATTGTGATACCTGTTTAAACAAGGCTGAATTAGTAGACGCAACTGTAATTGCACAAAAATTGCTCAGTGCGGTGGCCCGATTAAATGAAAGATTTGGCGGCAACTATGTGATTGACGTTTTGCGGGGCAGTATGGCTGAAAAAATTAGACCCGAACACAAAGGGCTTAGTGTTTTTGGGAAAGGCAAGGATTTAACAAAAGAAACCTGGCAACATTATTTGCGTGAGCTGGTGCAAGACGGATACCTGCAACAAAGTAGTGGGGAATATCCCATTTTGCAACTCACCCAAAAAAGTAAAGCGGTACTTTATAATGGTGAGCAGGTGATGCTTCCTTCCCCTAACCAAACCGTGTTAGTGAAAGAGCCTGCAAAACTGTATGAAAAAGCCGGTCATGAAAAGGAATTATTTGATGACCTCAAAAAACTCAGGACCCGTTTTGCACAGGAAGAAAATGTACCCCCTTATATTATTCTTAGCGATACTACGCTAATGGAACTAGCTACCTATCTTCCGCTCAAACACAGTGACCTGCAATATATTTCTGGACTAGGAGTATTCAAAATTGAGAAATATGGAAATGCATTTTTAGAAATGGTGCAAGATTATTGTATTGCAGCAACTATGCCCACGCGGATGCATTTAAAAGGTCCTTTGAAAGAGAAAAAAACCAAACCTGTTAAAGAGAAAGAAACAGATACCAAGAAGCTAAGTTTTGACTATTATCAAAAAGGGTTGTCTATTGAAGAGATAGCAGAAGCTAGAAATCTATCTACCAATACTATTGCGGACCATTTATCCTTTTATATCAATAGGGGATCTTTAAAACTAGACGCTTTTGTTTCTGGTCAACACCAGGCCCTGGTTAAAGCGGCTATTGATACCTATGGGGCAAATAGTTTGAGACAATTAAAAGACAATCTACCAGATAGCATTAGTTATGCCAGTATTAGAATGGTCTTGGCAACTTTGCCCCTTTGATTTAACTTTAGTAAATGGCTAGCAAAAAACATAAAAAAATTGCCAAAACCAAGGACGGGCATAATCTAACCAGAACAAGGGAATTGTTTCATGTAAATCCGGTGGTTCCTTTTCAGAGAGAATCGGTTCCTGCTCCCCATATCCATGTTTTTGACTATTCCCCAGACCATTTTTCTGAGTTGGAACACCCAGCAATTGATGCATGTTTTTCTTATAAGGACAATGGACATAATACTTGGATCAATGTGGGTGGTATTAGAAAAGAAGAGGTAGAAACTATTTGCAATCATTTTAATATTCACTACCTGATTGTAGAAGACATTTTAAGCGTTGGACAACGCCCAAAGATGGACGAGATGGACAATGTTTTGTACTGTTTACTCAATATGCTCTATTTTAATGAAGAAACTGGTACAGTAGAAACAGAACAAATAAGTATACTACTTGGTAAAGATTACGTGATTTGTTTTCAAGACGATGCAGAAAGAGATGTTTTTGATAATCTTAGAGAAAAACTAAGAGTGCCCACAAGTAAATTGCGTCAATCTAAACCCGATTATCTCTGTTATGCTCTCCTTGATACCATTGTTGACAATTATTATGAGGTGATGGAAAAATTGGGAGAAAGAATTGAAAATTTGGAAGAAGAAATTATCCGTTTCTCCAATACGGGCTCCTTACCAGATATTAATAACCTGCGCAAAGAAATGATTGTACTCAAACGCAATGTGGTGCCAGTAAGAGATTTGGTCAATGGATTTATCCGCAGCGATAGTGATTTGTTAGAAGAGAGAACCACCAAATATTTTAAGGATGTTCACGATCATATTATTCAAGCATCGGATCTTTCTGAGAACTACCGAGACATGATGATCAACTTACAAGATCTCTATTTGAGTAATGTAAACTTAAAGATGAATGAAGTGATGAAAGTAATGGCTATAGTAACTTGTTTGCTAGCGCCTGCAACGGTTATTGGTGGTATTTTTGGAATGAACTTTGATAGGATACCAACATTGCATAATCAGTATGGCTTTTTTTTAGCGGTCTCTTTTATGATTCTGATACCAGCCTTTATGCTCTATACCTTTAAGAAGCGGGGTTGGTTCTAAGACAATTTGTCTTTGGCGGTGTACTTAGAAATTATACCAAAGAGGTCACGTGGATTAAATGGTTTGGTAATGCAATCATTCATACCAAATTCTGTGGCCCTTCCTTGAATATCAATGGTGATGGAGGCAGTTAAAGCAATGACGGGTGTTTCTTTATCAAATTCCCTGATGGCTTTGGTTGCGGTATAACCATCCATTACGGGCATTTGTAAATCCATCAGGATAATATCAAATTTGTTTGCTTTTGCTTTTTCTACAGCAATTTGCCCATTACCTGCAATCTCAACTTTGGCATTCCAGTTTTGTAACATCTTCTCAGCCACCATAATATTAAACTCCACGTCTTCAACCAGAAGAATATTTAACCCTTTCAAATCAGGGGCATCGGTATGTATGGTCTTGCTTTCTTCCTGTGCAACCGTATCACTTTTCTTGAAGCAGAGTGTGAAAAAGAATTTAGAACCTTTATCAGCTTCGCTTTCTAAGTGAATATCGCTATTCTGTAATTTAAGCAGAAGCTTGATAATGGTCAGACCTAGCCCAGAACCACCATATTCTCTGGTAATATTATTATTGGCCTGGGTAAACCTATCAAAAATCAATTCTTGTTTTTCCGGAGGAATGCCAATACCGGTGTCAATAATGGCAAAATCTACAAACACAGCATCATCAGTAACCTTGTTCAGTAAGACTTCAATGGTTATGGTACCTTTTTTAGTAAACTTAATGGCATTAGAAATCAGATTGTTGAGTATCTGACCCAAACGAATATCGTCTCCAATAATAAAATCTGGTATGTCTTCATCAAACATCAAACGAAGGTTATTGCCACGTTCTTCGGCACGCAAGCGGTGAGCTGCCCTTAGATTTTTGACAAATTGTTTGAGGTTGATATCCCTTTCTGCCAAAATAATTTTTCCTTCTTCCAACTTGCCATAATCCAATACGTCATTGATAAGGCTCAGAAGGTTTTCAGAAGAAATTTTCATCACATTCAAGAGTTCTTTCTGAGAAGGGAGTGGGTCTTGATAATGCAATAAATTATTGGTTCCAATAATGGCATTGAGCGGGGTCCTGATCTCATGACTCATGATAGAAAGGAATTCACTCTTGGCCAAAGAGGCTTTTTCAGCGGTTTCTTTTGCTAGAATTAGGTCTGCTTCCATTTGTTTGGACCTAGCAATCTGTTCTTCCAAGAAGGAAATAATGCTGATCAAATCTTCATCTTTTTCATCAAAACTAAATGACCTAGAGGGGTCTAAAGACCTGATGGCTTCTTTTAGTTTAAGAATAGAAGCTTTTCTAATATCGTTTTGTGCTTGAAGGTCTGCGTTTACTTTCTGGTATTCTCTTTCACTAATATCAAAAGCATGATCTGCCAATCTTTTGTCTCTATCAAATGCTTGATAACTACTACTAATGGTATTCAAAAGTTCCTGCATCACAACATCAACCTGATAGTTTTCAGGAAGCAGTTTGCGGATTTGTTTTTCTAAAATGCTGTGGTATCCCATAGTTGGAAGATGCTTCGAAGATAGTATTATTTCTTATAGCTCAGAAAAGGTAGTAATTGTCATGGTCTGATTATGTAATTCACATTTAAAATTGGTATTGAAGGGAGAAATCTCACCATAAGAATAAAATCCAGTGATGCAAGTTTCAGTTCCAAAAATTTGTTTGGCAGCCACTACTTCATCTTCAGTGCGTTCTTGTAAAATCAATTTCCTACCCACACAGCTAATTAAAATGGCCAAATCAGGCGATTTTGTGGTTTGGAATGATTTTTCAGCAGCCGTTGAGGAAGCTTTGATCAACTTTTCAAAATTAGCCTTCATAAATCTTACTTTGGAACCCTCAGGTAGATTACCAGCAAAAGTCATGGTCTTATTGTCATTGTCTACATTCAAAATGGTTCTTACCAAGTTTTGATCGGACCCTTCCAGTTTCAATGACAATGGAAATAAAAGTGCTGATCCTGGAAGCTCATCGGCATAAGTGCCTAGATATTCTTTATATAAGTCAAGGGCTGAAGCTCCATCTATTTCATACAAAACATTTTTATCTGATTTGGTAATCATGCGTTCCTTACCAAATTCATCCCATCCCCCAAGGGAACTATGGCCAATTTGTACATCTTTGCCATAAAATCCAACGGCCACAATAATACCTTCAATGGCTGGCTCATTCAAACCCACCAAGGTTTTGGAAAATCTAGCACCGTCCCCAGCCAATCCACCAGTAATAGGAATCTTTTTTTCATTTCCCTCATTTAAACCGCTAACCAATTCACTCCCATTAATCTGAGTACCATCTGATAGGATAAACAAACCAGCTAAATCGGGTTCATTTAAACTATTATATAAAAATTTACCAGTTTCAAAACTATTGGCGTTTTGGCTAAATGAAGTTTTAATGGCTTTTACCTTGGTTTTTTCAAACTGTATGGCCGTAACAATCACAGTATCATCAAAAACCTCTTCATCTATAATTTCACCTGCGGTAGAACTAGAAATGATTTGTGCATTGGGGTATTGGCCAGATACAAAATCATAAATCTCTTGTTGACCAACCATTTCCCTTGAACCAAATAGGGTAACTAATTGGGCATCATTGGCAGAAAATCCTGCACTGGACTCTTTGGTTTTCCATTCATTGTGCAGAAAATGTAACTGTTGTGTTTGCATAGTGGAAGATTAGATTGGACAAGTATATAAATATAAAAAGGAATTTAATGAAATACGTAATATTTTTTGGATATGTTTAGATTAATTATTGGCTACTTATTTATATCCTTGTTTAATTTAAAACCCTTTTATTAATTTCAAAAGCTAAACAGAATGCCGTACTGACCCGCTGGATTACAGGATGCTCTCTAGTTTGTAAGCATTGATCAAAACAAAATAACCTATTTAAAGACCAATTTTATGTTGCTAGTGAATTTTTTTATAAATAGTTCAATTCAAAAACTGAGATGCAGCTCAAAACCCTAGTATTTTGTTTATCCCTTTCTGTTGGAGTATTGGCTCAACAAAATCAATCAGTTGATTATTGGTTAACTACGGCTGATCAAACTGCCTTATTGAAAGCACAAAAAATAAGTTGGCAATCTAGTACAGCAAATCTGCCTACCATCAACATTGATGAACAACAGCACTATCAAAGCATTGATGGTTTTGGTTATACCCTAACAGGGGGTTCTGCAAAATTGATCTATCAATTGCCAGCTATTCAACGCAAACAACTCTTAACAGAGTTATTTAGCAATAAGGGTAATGGAATTGGTATCAGTTATTTAAGAATTAGTGTGGGTGCTTCAGACCTAGATGCTAATGTATTTACCTATAATGACCCTCCAAATGGGGAAACAGATTTTGCGCTTAAGCATTTTGGATTGGGTCAAAATTTACAAGACCTTGTTCCTGTTTTAAAAGAAATTATAGCCCTACAACCCGCCATTAAAATTTTAGCTACCCCATGGACCGCGCCTATTTGGATGAAAACCAATCAGTCTTCCATTGGAGGAAAATTAAAACCGGAATGTTATCAAGTCTATGCACAGTATCTGGTCAAATATATTCAAACCATGAAGGGTTACGGTATTGTCATTGACGCTATTACCCCACAAAATGAACCATTGAATCCTAAGAATAATCCAAGTTTGGATATGCAGGCAGAAGAGCAGGCTGTATTTATTGCTGATTATTTGGGTCCGGCATTTAAAAAAGCAGCTATCAAAACTAAAATTGTACTTTATGATCATAATTGTGACAGACCCGATTATCCCTTAAGTATTTTAAACAACTCAAAAGCAAAACCCTTTATCAACGGATCGGCCTTTCATTTATACGGAGGTGATATAAAAGCTTTATCTACTGTTCATGATGCACACCCGGACAAGGATTTGTATTTTACAGAACAATGGGTGGGTGGCCCCAGTAATTTTGCAGGCGATTTTGGATGGCATATAAAAAACGTTGTCATTGGATCTATGCGTAATTGGAGTAAGAACGCACTTGAATGGAATTTAGCAGCAGACGCCCAATACCAACCACATACACACGGGGGCTGCACCAATTGTTTGGGTGCTTTGACCATTGAAAAAAATACCGTTTCTAGAAATGTGGCTTATTATATTATAGCACAGGCTTCCAAATTTGTTCCTGCAGGTTCTATTAGAATTGGTTCAACCCTGGTCAATAATTTACCCAATGTAGCTTTTAAAAGACCCGATGGAAAAATTGTCTTGTTGGTTTTTAATGAAGCAAGTACAAAACAAGATTTTCAAATCAAGACCAAAGGAAAAACCTTGACTGCCAATTTACCTGCAGGCGCAGCCGCTAGTTTTGTTTGGTAAGGCCAATCTAAGGGCCTTATTCTTTGGAATGTGAAACCCAATAGATATATTCAATTCATTAACCACGCAAATGATAAGCTTTGGGTTGGGTAAATACCCGCAAACCAGCATGTGACAATGTGCTACCAAAGCCACTGTTTTTTCTACCACTCCAAGGTAAGGATGCACTTACCCTATCACAGCAATTCCAATAAACGGTTCCAACGTTAAGTGCTGTTTGAATATGCAAAGCCCTTGCTTCATCATTGCAATAGACTGCAGCAGTTAAACCATACTGGGTATCATTCATTAAACGAATAGCTTCTTCGTCTGAACCTACTTTCATGATGCCTATAATGGGTCCAAAAGATTCTTCCTTCATCAGATCCATGCCATGAGTCACATTTGTAATGACTGTAGGTTCAAAATAATAACCCTTTCTATCAATTGGCTTACCACCACATAAAACAATAGCACCTTTTGCAACTGCATCAGCAACTTGTGCTGCTAAAAAAGCGGGTTGATCTTTTCTGGTTAGTGCACCAATATAAGTGTCTGCAGCTTCAAGGTCTCCCATTTTATAGGATTGCACTTCTTTTACAAATGCTGCAACATAAGCATCGTAAACTGCTTCATGCACATAGATTCTTTCTACAGAACAACAGCTTTGACCATTGTTATAAAATGCACCATCTGCGGTACCAGCGGCAACGGCAGCAATATCCGTAATATCATCAGTTACATACAGTGGGTCTTTACCACCTAATTCCAAACCACAGGGTTTCATTTTAGTAGCTACGCGCTCATAAATGTATTTTCCCGTTTTATAAGATCCGGTAAAGAAATAGCCATCTAGGTCAGCGTCTAGTAAAAGTTCTCCAACATGTCTATCGCCAACGGCAATTTGAAAAGCATCTTCAGGAACTCCTGCTTCGTACAAGTATTTTTGAATTTGCATACCAGTTAAGGTAGCCAACTCTGAGGGTTTATATAGCACTGAATTACCTGCTAATAAGGCTGATACAAACACATTGGTTCCCACTAAATAAGGATAGTTCCAGGCTGAGATATTGCAAACCACACCAAGTGGCTCATATACAATTTTTTCTTTGGTAGCCCCTTCGGTAACCATCCATTCTTCTGACAAATATTGACTGGCATTAGCCGTTAGCCAAGCAATTCTTGTACAAGCCCCATTGACTTCATTACGAGCCTGCTGTAACGGTTTTCCCACTTCCAAACTCAAAATTTCTGCACAAGCTTCTAGATGTTGTTGCAGTAAAGCTGCAAAACTTTCTAGGGCTGCAATCCTATTGGACAATGGTACTTGCGCCCAAGCTTTCTGTCCTTTTTTTAATTGCACCAATTTCTCATGGATACTTGATTCGGTGTCAGCACTTATAGTGGTAATAATGTCTCCTGTTGCTGGATTAATGATGTTCATGCTGGTATTTTTTTGCTGCTTCTAAAAACCATTCAAGGATATTTTGGGAGAGTGGTTCCTTTTCTTTGTTTTGCATTCTTTCTGGGTGCCATTGCACACAAACCATGGGTCCGTGTTCTGTTGGTTCTTTCCATTCTAATGATTCAATAATGCCATCTTCACTTGAAAAAGCTACTGCTTTTAAAGATGGGGCTGGTTCTAATACAGCTTGATGGTGTGCACTATTGATGGTACCCAATGTAGAACCGGTAATAGCGGCTAATTCTGATTGTGGGTCTATCATTACCTGGTGCACATGATCAATGCCATCCATGGCCCGGTGATTGGGTTGTCCATTGCTTTGGATATCTAAGATTAATTTCCCCCCCAAGCTAATATTGATGAGTTGTAAGCCCCTGCAAATTCCTAAGACAGGCATCTTTGCTTTTAGGGCTGTTTCCAACAAAGCCATTTCAAAATGGTCTCTTTGGGTTTTAAAAGCAGCTGGTTGTAAGGGATATTCCTTAATTGAGGGCTCATGAAACTGTGTGTCAATATCTACGCCACCACTGAGTAAAAGTCCATCACATAGCATGAGGTCTACTGCATTGTTTTTCTCCCAATCCAATTCCACTATTTCATAAGCAGCACCTGCAGACTCAATCCATGCTGGATAATTGGGATACTTTGCTTCTGTAACTGTGATGCCTATTTTAATCATCTGATTCAATACTTGCAAAATTTGAAGGCTTTAGAATTGCTTGTTCAAACCAACTACAGCATTACAACGCTGCTTGATAGAGGTTTCTAAAATCAGCTAGGCTTACTGGCTTTGGATTATTGGGATGCGCAAAATCTTCCAAGGCCAATTGGGCTAGTGTATCTACATGCTCCTCTTTTACACCAATGGCACTCAAATTTTCTGGGATGCCCAATTTCTGATTTAAATCTTTTAACCAAGCTACTACTGCATCTCCAGTATGAGTTTCTAGACCAATGGCTTGAGCCATGCGTTCAAATCTGTCTTCAAAACCTGCTATATTAAATGCCATTCCATAAGGAAGATTCACTGCGTTGGCAAGTCCATGGTGCGTGTCTAATAAACTGGATAAGGGATGTGCCAATGAATGCACCACACCCAATCCTTTTTGAAAAGCAATGGCACCCATCATAGAAGCCAATAACATATTAGACCGGGCTTCAAGGTCAGGAGATTTTACCGCTTTCTCAATGGAACCTGCTATTAAACGAATGCCTTCTAGTGCAATGCCATCACAGAGTGGATGATAATTTTTTGCTAAGAAAGCTTCCATATTATGTGTAAGTGCATCCATGCCTGTTGCTGCTGTAATAAATGCGGGCAGCTCCATGGTGAGCATTGGATCAGCAAAAACAATTTTTGCCAATAATTTTGGAGAGAAAAGAATTTTCTTCTGATGTGTTTCATCGTCTGCAATAATGGCTGACCGGCCTACCTCACTTCCGGTTCCAGCCGTTGTTGGAATAGTAATAAAATGAGGCACTTCATTGGTCACATAAACATCACCACCAATTAAGTCATCATATTTAAACAGGTCTTCTCTGTGATTGATGCGTAAAAGAATGGCTCGCGCCACATCAATGGCGGCACCACCTCCAATTCCTATAATGCAATCGCAACCAGCGTTATCATAAACATCTGTTCCTTTGTAAACATCAGACTTTACTGGGTTCTTATGAATATCATGAAATACCGTTGGGTTAAAACCGGCTTGTTCTAAACCTGCTACTAAGTCTTTAAAGAATCCAAGTGTTGCAATGGTAGTGTCTGTAGCAATCAATAGTTTGTTTAATCCTTGTTTTTGCAAATAAGCGGGAAGTTCTGCCACTACACCTGCCCCAAAACGGATGGTGGTAGGAAAATTAAATTGTACAATAGACATGTTCAAAGTTATGTTTCTAATTAAATGATTTCAAAATAGCGTTTGGTTTCCCAGTCGGTAACCACTTTGGCAAACTGCCGTAATTCCCAGTCTCTGGTCTCTGTAAAATGTTGCACAAAGACATCGCCAAACAAGGCTTTGGCAATACTGGAAGATTTCATGGCCTGATTGGCTTGGTCCAAGTTCTTTGGTAGTCTGCCGTGGCTTTCATCGCGGTAGCCATTACCCTTGGTGGCTGCTTGTAGCGGTAGTTTATTTTCTATGCCATATAAACCTGCAGCCAAACAAGCGGCCATTGCCAAATATGGATTGGTATCACTACCTACTACCCTTGTTTCTAAGCGGCATGATTTTGCACCGCCGGTTAGCGCCCTTAGCGCAACGGTTCTATTGTCTAAACCCCAGGTTAAAGTGGTGGGTGCCCATGCACCTTCTACCAATCGCTTATAAGAATTGATGGTGGGGGCTACTAGTGGAAGGATTTCTGGTAAGCAATGCAATTGTCCTGCAAGATAATATTGCATAGTCTCACTCATTTGGTCTGCCGCTCCATCACTATGAAATACATTTACGCCATCTTTCCAAAGTGATTGGTGTACATGCCCACTACAGCCTGGTAAGTTTTCATTTGGCTTGGCCATAAACGTTGGTAAAATGCCGTGTTGGTAGCCAATTTCTTTCACCGCGGTTTTAAATAAGATGGCCTTGTCTGCTGCGCCTAATACTTCTCCATAAGTAATGGCTGCTTCATAAACAC
This sequence comes from uncultured Sphingobacteriia bacterium, assembly GCA_945957225.1. GTDB lineage: Bacteria > Bacteroidota > Bacteroidia > Chitinophagales > Chitinophagaceae > Sediminibacterium. Next base: position 10,791 of record CAMFKK010000040.1, read on the forward strand.
CGGGACCGGTTTCTGTATGCAATCCTTCTAAGGGAATATCAAATGCTTTGAGTTGGTCAAAGAGTGCTGAGAAAAAATCATTTCTTTCGCTGCTTCTTAAAATGGAATAACCAAACATACCCGGTGTTAAAGGTGTCAAGTTTCTTCCTTCTTTGGCCGCAAAACTTGCTGGGGTTTCTTGAAAATTAAACCATTCAAATTCTTGCGAAAACTGTGCAGTATATCCCATATTGGCAGCACGCGCAATCAGTTTTCGCAACAACTGTCTGGGGCAAATGGCTAATGGGTTGCCAGCAGCATCAATAAATTCTCCCAAGAAAAAAGGCGTTCCATTTTCCCATGGAATTTTTCTAAAACTGTTCAGGTCTATTTGCACTTTAGCATCGGGGTAGCCGCTATGCCAACCCGTATAAGTTCCATTGTCATAAGCCACATCGGCCATATCCCATCCAAAAATCACATCGCAAAAACCCAAGTGAGAATTGGCTACGGACAAAAACTTTTCACTGGAAATATATTTTCCGCGTAACACACCGTCAACATCGGCCACTGCTATTTTAACCCTTCCGGATGGATGGTTTTGTACATAGTCAATTACTGCTTGATTGCTCATGTTTTAAGAATTTAAAAACAATAAAAAAGAATCCTAGAATCCCCAAATAGGTTAGGCACAATGCCAGATTATAATAACAAACTGCCATAAAA
>CAMFKK010000041.1 GCA_945957225.1 uncultured Sphingobacteriia bacterium
GTATCATAGGGCCAAACAATTATTAAAAACACGCATTAGCACAGCAGTACAAATACATGGATGAACTAAAAAAATATCTTCAAACTAACCGGGATCTACTAGGTGATGACGCACCTAGTCCAAAGGTCTGGACGGGTATCAGCGCGTCTTTGGAACCCGCTGTAACACCTGTGTTTAGAATTAACTATAAGTGGGCGGCAGCAGCTATCTTGCTCTTGATAGCAGGAGCTGGTCTCTGGTATTGGAATCAACCCAACCAACCTGCAAAAGAATTGGTTAAAGAAATAAAGCAACCAGCTCTACCAACAGTTACACCAAGTTTGGTGGATACCATTGAAAGAACCATTACCGCAGCCCTTACCAAACCTGCAACAAAGGCTAAGAATCTGCAAAGGGGATTTCCTGCTGCAACACCCATTACCACTATCCATACGGTGACTGAACTGTCTAATAATGATGTAGCAAAAATGGCTTCTTTGGAATCCAGTTTTACCCAAGTGATTAACCTGCAAAAAGCAAGGATTAGCACTACCCCACTGTATGCAGAATCGCCCAATTATTTTAAGGATTTTAAGTTGCAAATGCAACAGATGGAAAAAGACGAAAAACAAATCAAGGTGTTCATCAGCAAGAATGGCATGACGGATGAATTGTTGGATCAACTGATCAATGTATACCAACAAAAACTCAGCATGCTCAAACAATTGCAAAATGAAATGCAGAAACTCAATACGCGCTACAAACAAAACCGCGCATCCGTTGACACTGCAAAAACCTATTTCTTGAATCTATAAAAACAGCATATGAAACCAATTATCAGCAAATTAATCACGGGTATTTTCTTAGTCAGCAGCTTCTCAGCTACTGCGCAGCAAGATGTAAAAGTTACCGCTCCAAAACCTGCTACCGCTACTATTGAACAGAATAGGGTCATAGCAGAACAAAACATGGCTCAGAGCAAACAACATCTGGAATCAGCTCGTGATCAACTTCAAGCTACTCGTGGTCAACTCAATACCATCGGATCTAACTTAAGGGCAGCAGAAGGGTTTTACTATCCTGGTGCTGAAAAACAAATTGACCCCAAAGACCTAAAGTCAAAAGAAATTAGCACAGAAGTTGCAGCTTCCAAAGCGCAGGATATCTATATTGAAAACAATAACCGCACTATTGAAATCAAAACCTGGGAGCAACCCAAAGTAAAAATAGTAACCACTATTTTTTACGAAGGTGAAGGCACCAAAATTGCTGATGAAGAGTGGTTTGAAAAACTCAATATCAGTCTGCGTTCTGCAGCCAGTTCTATTAAAATTAAATCTGGAACAGTAGGTGGTGGTTCTTATACCATCAATGGAAGCGCATTTGCCTGGAGTAGCGGAAGCGGTAATAATACCGCAGTCTTCAATGCCGATGGCAAAAATATTGGCACCCAATCCAAACTGAAAAGACAGGTAACTATTTATGTGCCCAAGGATAACAAAGTAGACTTGGAAACCAAATATGCAGAAGTCTTGATCTCTGGCAATCTGAACAAACTCAATGCTGACATCACCAATGGTGGTTTGGAAATGCAAGACGTAAGCAATCTGACCCTTAGGTCTAAATATGCCAATATAACTACCGGTAATATCAAAAACGGCGAAGTAGAATTGATCAATGGCCGCCTCATTATGAAGGATGCTGATGACTTGGACCTAGATACCAAGTATGCCACTGTTGAAGCAGGCACCGTTAAGAAAATCAATATCCGCAGCATCAATGATGAATACGAATTGGAAGACGTAGGTAGCTTGCAAGGACGCAAGAATTATGGCAACCTGCGCATTACCAAACTCAATACCGCTATGGATTTAGAAGGCACCAATGCCGATGTGAAAGTGCGCAATATTGCCGCATCGCTGGAAAGCATCAAGATCAATAACAAGTACGCAGATATTCGTTTGCCTATGCGCAATGTAAAAAGTTATTCTGTGAGCTACCTGGGTGCTTATAGTACCGTGTATGCAGGTTTTGAGAAAAAGCCCATGGATGAAAAAGAAATTGCCAGCAAAATGGGCCCTGTTAAAGAAGCGGCCATTGCAGGTGCCACAAGACCTAGTACCAACCGTTATACCAGTTTTGCCGGTGGCGATGGGGATGCTGATGGCCATTTTACCGCTACTGTAGGCGATGGCAAAGGGGCCAAATTGGACCTGAAATGCCAGAATTGTACCGTAGATTTTAAATAATTCAAATCTGTCCGGTTGGACAGGCCAACCTTTTCTCATGTTGTTAGTTTACCCACGTGCCCCAATTCCTTGGGGCACTCTTGTTTGATGGCTTTACCCTAGCTTTGCGTTTCAAGATTTTTATACTATTTTTCCTATATGTCTGAACTATATACCATCCTTTCCATCATTGGCACGCTTGTGATGATTGGTTTTTTTGCAGGCTATGAAATTGCCTTTGTAAGCGCCAATCGCTTAAGCATTGAATTAAAAAAGAAGCAAGGCAGAAAATCCGCATTAATGGTGGCCAATTTTATGGAACACCCTGCCAAATTCATCGGCTCCTGCCTAGTGGGTTTGAATATTTTTTTGGTGATCTATGGTTTGTTATTTGATGAATTACTCAAAAAAATAGCTTGGCGTCCCATTCATATTGAAAATGGCGGCATTCAATTATTTGTCAATACCCTACTCTCTACCTTGGTGGTATTGGTGTTGGGAGAATTTATACCCAAAGCCATTTTCAAAGCTCGCAATGATGGCTTACTCACCAGTTTTGCGCCTATTGCACATTTCTTCTACACCCTGTTCCAACCCATTGCCAATTTGTTGGTTAGCATCTCTCAGTGGATTCTGAAGTATATTTTCAATATGCGCATGAATGACAAGAATGAAGCTTTTAACAAAGTGGATTTGGAGCATTTTTTTCAGCAAACCAAGGAACAGGATGAGGACAATCCTGAATTAAATACAGAGCTTTTTGAAAACGCTTTGAGTCTGCCCATGGTCAAAATTAGGCAGTGTTTGGTTCCCAGAACAGAGATTGAAGCCATTGAAATCCACGAGAGCATTGAGGAATTGAAAACCCATTTTATCAATACCCAATTGAGTAAGTTGGTGGTCTATGATGATAATATTGACAATATCTTAGGCTATGTTCACCAACTAGACCTGTTTCAAAAACCCGCCAGCATTCAATCTATCATGCACCCCATGATGGTGGTTCCTGAAAGCATGAGTGCCACCGACCTAATGAATAAGTTTACCAAGGAGCGCAGGAGTATTGCCTGGGTAGTGGATGAGTTTGGCGGCACGGCTGGCATTGTGACCATGGAAGACTTGCTGGAAGAGATTTTTGGAGAGATCCATGACGAGTATGACGTAGAAGAATTTGAAGAAAAGCAATTAACCGAGGACGAATTCCTGTTTTCAGGCAGGTTGGAATTGGATTATTTGAACGAGAAATACAAGCTGGATTTTCCCGTAGCAGACTCAGAAACCCTGAGTGGCTATATTATTAATGAACACGAAACCATTCCTAAATTGAAAGAAAATATCATCATTGGACACTATAAATTTGACGTGGTTGCTGTAAGCGATACCCGTATAGAAATGGTTAAAATGAAGATTTTAAAATAAGTTGTTGCCATAACTGCCCTTTGAGCAGGACTAGCCCCTAACTTTGCCGCCCATAACCGCTATCAGAACAATGGCTTTATTCAATAGAAATCCCGATTCCGAAAAAGCAGAGATGACTTTTATAGATCATCTAGAGGAACTGCGTTCTCATATCATTCGTTCCGTTTTGGCCATCTTGGTCATGGCTACGATCATTTTCATTTACAGAGACTGGATCTTTGACTATATTATTCTAGGGCCTGTAAACCCCGATTTCATTAGCTATAGGGCTTTGTGCAATTTTAGCCATTGGGCACATATGGGTGAAGCTTTGTGCATGCCGCCTGTTAAGGTTGAAATGCAAACCACCACATTTGGCGGTCAATTTTTAGGTGCTATCTCCATTGCTTTAGTAGGTGGTGTGATTGCAGCTTTCCCCTATATTTTCTGGGAATTCTGGCGCTTTGTAAAGCCGGCTTTAAAGGACACAGAAACCAAAAATACCCGTTTTATCATTTTCTGGGTGTCCTTCTTTTTCTTCTTAGGCGGTGCATTTGGGTTCTTTTTACTGGGACCATTCACTTTCAATTTCTTGGGTGGATTCCAATTGGGCACCAAGGGTATGCTGACCACTAGACCCACATTTGCTGATTACGTAGACAATTTGACCAATATTATTCTGGGTTGCGGGCTGGCTTTTGAACTGCCTGTACTCTCTTTTATCCTAACCAGGATTGGCTTAATTACCCCTATGTTCTTGCGCAGCACGCGTAAATACGCCATTGTAGTCATCCTATTAGTAGCGGCTTTTATTACACCAAGCCCAGACTGGATGAGCCAATTGATTGTATTTATTCCTTTATTCCTCTTGTATGAATTGAGCATCATTGTTTCTGCTCGCGTTTACAAGAAAGAACAGGCCAAGGAAAAGGAAGAATGGAGCTAATCTAAGCGGCTTTATCCATTGATACTTTTTTTGAGGTGAGATAAGTGCAATCTATTAACTTCGGCACCTATTAAACCTAATTTTACATGTCTTTTGTTTTTGACAGTAGCAAACCCATCGCCATAGGCAGCGACCACGCGGGTTTGGAATACAAGGCAAACCTAATTGGCTTCCTAGAAGCAAAAGGAATTGCCGTAAAGGATTATGGCACTTATACGCCTGATTCGGTGGATTATCCAGACTATGCACACGCAGTTGCTACTGCAGTGGAAGCAGGAGATGCAGCATGTGGCATCTTACTTTGTGGCAGTGCCAATGGGGTAGCCATCACCGCCAACAAACACCAACAAATCCGCGCAGGACTTTGCTGGCAAAACGATGTGGCTTTGCTAATTCGCCAACACAATAATGCCAATATCATTTGTATTCCTGCCCGTTTTGTATCTGTGCATATTGCACAGCAAATGGTGGAAACCTTTATCAGCACTGAATTTGAAGGGGGTAGACACGCTACCCGCGTTAATAAAATAGCTTGCGAATAATTCAAAACCAAAACCGAGAAATGAAAAAACTGTTGTTCCTCTGCCTTCCCCTGATTGGCAGTATGGCTTTTGCTCAAAGCAAAGAAGACCTAACCAAGTATGGGTCATTGATTACCCAACAAGGGTTAAAAGAAAAATTATCTGTGATTGCTAGTGCTGAAATGGAAGGTCGTGAAACCGCCACTCCAGGTCAGAAAAAAGCAGCTGCCTATATTGAAGCCCAATTCAAAAAAATGGGTTTAAAACCCGGCAATGGCGATAGCTATCAACAACTGTATCCTGTTTACCAAGACGCTTTGACCAATAAAAAATTGAGCGTGAATGGTAGAAATTTTGAGTGGGATAAAGACTATAGTTTCTCTTTGCAAACCATTGCCAGTGGCGATTGGGGATATAACAATAGCATTTTTGCTGGTTATGGAATAGTTGATTCCGCCAATAAAATCAATGACTACGCTGGTCTTGATGTGAAGGGCAAAATTGTGTTGGTTTTGGAAGGAAGTGCTACAGCAACTGCTGCTCCGGCACAAGGTGGAAGAGGCATGAACGCCAGTCCTTCTTCTTCAATTGCTAAAATGCGCGCAGCTATGGCCAAAGGTGCTGCTGGTTTGTTGGTGATCTCTGCTGACTTTCCGCGCAAGAATCCTACTCCTGTAAAAGGCAATATGTACCTGAATAAAAATACCGCAGCAGGGTTTTTAATGGCCACTATTTCTACAGAAGTAGCTACCGCACTTGTTGGTAGAACTAGCCAACTGAGTGTTGCTGATTTCAAAAATTTGAAGAAAGGCAATTATGTTGCCGAGCTTAAATTGGCTGCAACAAAAACAACTGACAACTTAGAAAGTAGCAACGTGGTAGCGCTATTGCCAGGTACGGATAAAAAAGACGAATTCCTGTTTGTTACTGGGCACTATGACCATTTGGGCAAACGCGGAGATGTGATTTACTATGGTGCTGATGACGATGGTTCTGGTACAGTGAGCGTGATGCAAATGGCTGAAGCTTGGTCTGCTGCCGCTAAAAAAGGCAAGGGCCCTAGAAGAAGCATTGTTTTCATGACCGTGAGTGGAGAAGAGAAAGGACTTTGGGGTTCTGAATATTATTCTGAGCACCCTATTTACCCTGTAGAAAAAACTACTGCTGACTTAAATATTGACATGGTTGGTCGTGTAGATACTGAGCGCAAAACAGCTGATTCATTGAATTATGTTTATGTGATTGGTCATGACAAATTAAGCACTGACCTGCCTGTTATCAATGAAGCAGCCAATGCCAATAGCTCTAAGATTACCTTAGACTATAAGTATGATGATCCAAATGATAAGAACTTTATCTATTACAGAAGCGATCACTACAATTTTGCTAAAAAAGGTATTCCAATTTTGTTCTTCTATGACGGCATGCTTTTGGCTGATTACCATCGACCAACTGATACCATTGAGAAAATCAATTTTGACTTGATGCAAAAACGCGTCTTGATGATTTTCCACACTTCATGGGAAATTGCCAATAGGGACAATATGTTGAAGCGTGATTTGAAATTGAATATGCCAGGCAGATAATATCGCCGAAGGCAAATAAAAAACCTCAGTCTTTGCGGACTGAGGTTTTTTTATGTTGACTAGGTCTGATTACCAACCCAACAAATAAGCAAAAATCAAAGGCACCACAATAGTTGCATCGCTTTCCACAATATATTTTGGCGTATGAATATCTAATTTACCCCAAGTAATTTTTTCATTGGGAACCGCACCAGAGTAAGATCCGTAAGAAGTAGTAGAATCACTGATCTGGCAGAAATAGCTCCAGAAAGGAACATCGTGCCATTCCAAATCTTGGTACATCATGGGTACTACGCAAATAGGAAAATCTCCTGCAATACCACCACCTACTTGGAAGAATCCAACGCCTTTTCCACCGCTATTGGCCCTATACCACTCGGTTAACCAAACCATGTATTCAATCCCGCTTTTAACGGTAGACGCTTTTAATTCATTCTTGATTACATAGCTGGCAAAAATATTTCCGGTAGTGCTGTCTTCCCAACCTGGTACTACAATGGGAATATTTTTCTGGGCAGCAGCAATGATCCAGCTATTCTTGGGATCAATCTCATAGTATTGTTCTAGCTCTCCAGATAAAACGGTTTTGTACAAGAACTCGTGTGGAAAATAGCGCTCGCCCTTGGCTTCCGCGTCTTTCCATTGTTTTACCAAATGCTTCTGTAAACGGCGGAAAGCTTCTTCTTCTGGAATACAGGTATCAGTAACACGGTTATAATGGTTCTCCAACAAATCCCACTCGTCTTGGGGAGTCAGGTCACGATAATTGGGCACACGCTTGTAATGGCTATGGGCTACCAGGTTCATTACATCTTCTTCCAAGTTGGCGCCAGTACAGCTAATAATGGCAATCTTGTCTTGTCTAATCATTTCTGCCAAACTGATGCCCAATTCTGCAGTACTCATAGCACCTGCCAAGCTTACTAGCATTTTACCACCCTCTAATAAATGGGTTTCATAGCCTTTTGCGGCATCAATCAGGGCTGCAGCATTAAAGTGACGGTAATGGTGTTGTATGAATTGGGATACGGGTCCTTTGCTCATTTTATGACTTTTGGTTTGAAAAATTCAATTAAGGGGGCAAAAGTAATTTTTTTAAGGCGGTTTTCAAGAAAGTTCAAAAACTTGGAATATTAATATTCGGTAACAAATCTTCCGATATTTTTGTAGACGGCTCAACGCCCCCCCAGATGGAGTTTTTATTCAAACATATTAAAATTGGCAAATGGGCCATCCCTGTACCGGCATTCCTTTGGTTTGCTTTGGCATTGGTAGCGGCATCCCTAGAAATGAGCCGGGGACTGGATGACATTAATAATTACTTGATTTACAAGCAAGTATTCTGGCATGCCCTAGCGCAACAAAACCTGTTTAGCCTATATCCAACGGAATATTTTGATGCCAATCACTATGGACCCTTGTTTGCATTATTGATTGCTCCCTTTGCCCTATTACCTACCCTATTGGGTTGTTTTTTATGGTGTCTGGCCAATGCAGCCGTTTTGTTTTATGCCATTAGGCAATTACCGCTTTCTCAAAAACAACAGTCCATTGTGTTGCTTATTGGGGCCATTGAAATGATGACCGCTATTCATAGTGTGCAATTCAATCCCATGCTCACGGGTTGGATGGTCTTAAGCTATGTCTATATCCAACGCAAGCAAGATCTCTGGGCAAGTTTCTTTATAGTAGCAGGTTTTTATATCAAGATCTATAGCATTGTAGGCGTGGCTTTCTTTTTCTTCTCTGAAAACAAACTCAAATTTGTATTGAGTGGATTGGCATGGTTACTGATTTTGTTTTGTGCGCCCATGCTCCTATCATCCCCTGCTTATATCATTCAATCTTATCAAGACTGGTATCATTCCTTGGTTGACAAAAATGCCACTAATATTGTGATTGATGTATTGGGTATGCAAGACATTTCTGTGATGGGCATGGCCAGAAGAATTACCCGAATTGGAACCCTACCCAATTACTGGTTCACTGTTCCTGCGGCGGTTTGCTATATTTTACCTTTTTTGAGAGTCAACCAATACAAGCAATTAGGTTTTCAATTAAGTTATTTGGCACTTGCCCTAATTGGTGTTGTTATATTTAGTTCTGGTGCTGAATCACCTACTTATGTAATTGCCGTAACAGGTTTGGCCATTTGGTATGCCCAAGGATCCATTCCCAGAAGCAAATGGATGATCGCCATGTTGGTATTGACCTTTTTACTAACCATTCTATCTCCTACAGATTTAGTTCCAAGATTTATCAGAACGGAATACATAGTCAAATACAGTTTAAAAGCCCTTCCTTGTTTTATTGCTTGGTCTGTGCTAATTTTCCAGTTGCTGTTCAAGGATTTTGCCAAAAACACCCAGCATGACTAAGAAAATTTCCATAGTAGTTCCCGCTTGCAATGAGGAAGGTAATATTCCCGTTTTGGTAGATGCTTTGGAAGAAGTGATGGGGCCTTTGCATTATGAATACCAATTGGTCTTTGTAGATGATGGCAGTAGTGATGGTACTTTAGCGCTATTAAAAGCACTATCAACCAAGAATGCGCATATCCGTTACATTGGATTGTCTAGAAATTTTGGACACCAGAATGCTTTAAAAGCGGGACTGGATTTGGCCGGAGGCGATGCGGTGATCATGATGGATGGAGACATGCAACATCCACCAGCATTGATACCTGTATTATTGGAACAATGGGAAGCGGGTAACGATATTGTTTATACCATTCGCAAAGACCACCAAGACATGCCCATGATGAAACGTAAAACATCCAATATGTTTTACAACCTCATCAACAACTTATCAGATATTGAATTAGAACAGGGCACGGCCGATTTTAGACTCATGGATAGGCGCGTAGTGAATGTTTTTAAGGAGTTCAAAGAAACCGATTTGTTTTTACGTGGGCTAGTAAAGTGGATGGGCTTTCAACAAGCTGGCATTGAATATGAACCAGCAGAAAGACTGAAGGGAAAGTCTAAATATACCATGAAGAAAATGATCCGATTTGCGCTGCAAGGAATCACTTCTTTTAGTACCAAACCCTTGTATATAGCTACTTATTTGGGCATGAGCTTCTCCTTGATCTCCTTGCTATATGTTCCTTATATTATTTATAGCTATTATTTTGGACACGCCATTTCTGGTTGGACTTCTATCATTGCAACTATTGCCTTCTTTGGTGGGTTACAATTGATGATCTTAGGGATTATTGGCATGTATTTGGGTAAATTGTTCCAACAAAGCAAACAACGTCCACATTATATTATCAAGGAAACCAATTTGGGATGAAACCACAGGTACTCTTGAGTTTTGACGTGGAGGAATTTGACATGCCTTTGGAATATGATTTTCCTATTTCACCTGAAGAACAAATGCAAGTGGGTAAAACAGGACTAGACGTTCTAATGCCCATGATAGATAGTCACGCAGTTCCTAGCACGCTATTTACCACCGCTAATTTTGCCCAACATTTTCCAGATGCTATGCGCAAACACGCAAGTAAACATGAAATAGCTTCCCATACCTTTTATCATTCGGCATTTGAGAACGAACACTTGTTGCAATCCAGAGAAGTATTGTCAAGAATTAGTGGCCAAGAAATTCGTGGACTGCGCATGCCAAGGATGCGCAAAGTGGAGATGTCAGAACTAATCAAAGCGGGTTTTAGTTATGATTCTTCTATTAACCCAACCTGGATTCCTGGCCGCTATAATAACCTGCACTTACCCAGAACCGTTTATCAAGACCAAGGCATGACTAGGATGCCTGCTTCTGTATCGCCCATGCGCATACCCTTGTTCTGGCTCAGTTTTAAAAACTTCCCCTATTCCCTATTTCTGTCTTGGACAAAAAACAGCTTGAATAAAGACGGTTATGTCTGTCTCTATTTTCATCCCTGGGAATTTGTTTCCATTGAAGCTTATGGTCTTCCCGCTTATACCAGAACGGATTGCGGACCCAAGTTATTAGACAAACTCAACCGTTTGATCAAGGACCTAAAAGCCGCAGGTTATTCTTTCAATACCATGGATAATTATCTACAACAAAAGCCCCCAATAAAATCTAAATTTATTGAGGGCCATCATCAGTTGTAAGCGGTATTAGAAAATAAATGCCTTATTTACCCAATCCTTCAAACTTGCTTACCTCTCCATAAAGAGATACTACTAGAATTTGTTTCTTATTCCCTTTTTCCAAAGACACATAAAAGTTACGGTCTCCTTTTTGATCAAATTCTATGGTAGAACTAACCTGGTAATTGGCATAGTCTTGGTGAATTTTTTCAATGGCGCTCAATGGTAATTGATTGAACTCAGCGTGACGGCTGGTACCGATTAACTCTCCTTCTTTGTCAAAAAATGCTTCTACAGCAATGCCGTTTACGGTAAAATCAGCCTTGGTAAACTGTTCTTTAATGGTCCACTCTACTTGAGCTGCATTGCGAAATTGCTTTTTAAAACTGTCCATTACTTTCAGACTTACTTTACTAGCGTCTGCTGCAAAAGCGGAGCTAATGATACTTGCTGCAAGAAAGGCGGCGATGATAATTTTTTTCATGGTTTGGTTTTTTGGATGTTTGATTGGATTTGGATATCTGTTTTGACAAGACAAACATAGAAATGGAATAGGCTTTGTTGGGAGGATTGTGATGAGGTTTTTGAGTGGGGTACTGTTTTAGGACTGTCTCTTATACACATCTGACGCTGCCGACGACTAGTCGAGTGT